>CANDEX010000026.1 GCA_947383875.1 uncultured Azospirillum sp.
TTATACTGATAAGCAGAGACTTTTGTTCTCCTGTAGAGCAGAGTTCCGCCGGCATTCGTTTTTTCTTGTAATAAACCTTAAAGTCCGTACGATTGACACCGTCAACATTATCGTTATATAGCACATTCCGCCGTTGACTTTTAAGTTTGGCGGCATAGGTCTCTTCCACGTCTAAAGCCGGCATATTGTCCAGCATTTTTTCAACCATACCATCCAGTTCTAATTTGACATTTGGAAAAATATCGTCAGGCTCGTGTTCGATAAAAGTATTTAATTTCGCAATCTGTTCTCGACGCGCCGCAGCAATGGCAACACCCAAGCCGGCCATTTCTTCTTCTAAAGATGACAGCCAGAAGTTATCTGTCTGTCCGCTTTTCAGTAATTGATACCATTGTTTATACAAATGCTCAAAATTAGATGTGCGCTTAGCGTGTTCAACGTCAAATGCGTAGACCAATCGATCCAGAAAACTGCGCCGAGGTTGCGAACCGCCACGGAACAGTCTGTCCATCTGCGGCGTCAGCCAAATAGCTGAAATATATTTACCCAAATCACCTTGTGAATTGGTTTTTATTCCATCGATTTTAACGATTCTCCGGTCAAAGCTGCGAGTCTCTTCTTCGCTTTCGCGAGTTGATTTTTCAACCGCTGTTCCGATTTCTATTTCATCATCATTATGGTTGACTGTTGCCGATACAGCCCAAGAGACATTACTGATTGCTGCCGGCGTGTAATCGTTATCAATCAAGCAAGGAGTAAAGCGTTTAATATCAGAAAGTTTTGCACTGCGCATTCCGCGCCCCGGAGTCAAAAAAGAGATGGCTTCCAAAATATTGGTTTTACCTGAACCGTTTTCCCCGGTAATAACAATCGGTGCTAAATTAGCATTTAATCTTAAATGTGCGTAGTTTCTGAAATCAGATAAAGTCAGGCGAGTAACGCCTGACTTTATCTTGTTGTTTAGGCTTAATATTTCAGCTGTGCTGTCCAATTTATACTCTCATAGGCATCAAAACATAAATAGCACTGGAATCAGAGGTATCATGAATAACTGACGGAGACGAACCATCTGCAAAACTGATACGAACACTGTCGCCTTTAACCTCTGCCAAAATATCCAACAAATAACGGAAATTGTAACCGATTTCCAAAGCGTCGCTTTCATACTTAGCTTCAACTTCTTCCTGAGCACTGCCCAAATCCGGGCTGGATGTTGTAATGGTTACATGGTTTTTTGCAGTCAACATTTTAATTGCGCGTGTTCTTTCTGCAACAACCGAAACGCGGTCAACGGCAGAAGCCAAATCTTTAACACCCAATTCCAAAACTTTATCGTTATCCGTCGGAATAACCCGTTCATAATCCGGATAAGTTCCGTCAATCAATTTTGAGGTTAAAGTAATATCTTCCATCGTGAAGCGGATTTTGTTTTCTGACATGGCGATAGTGATGTCATCGGCACTTGTATCATCCAGCAATTTACGGATTTCACCGACAGTTTTACGAGGAATAATCACGCCAATCATATTTTCGGCACCTTTGGGTAAAGGAGATTCAACGCAGGCCAAACGGTGTCCGTCCGTTGCAACAACTCTTAAAACTTTAGCTTCCCCTTCATTTTTGGCGTGCATATAAACACCGTTCAAATAATAACGGGTCTCTTCGGTTGAAACGGCAAATTTTGTACGATCAATAACATCCTTCAATTCTTCTCTGGGCATCACAAAATTAGTCGGTAATTTGTCACCGGAAATAACCGGGAAATCCTCAACGCCAATACAAGACAGAGAAAACTTTGATTTTCCGGAGGCAATCGTTAATTGGCCTTTGTCATCAGGAAAAGTCAGTTCAACGTCTGAACCGTCAGACAATTTGCGAACAATGTCATACAGCATATGTGCCGGAGCAGTGGTTGCACCGGTTTCAATGGTTTTGGCATCGACAATTTCAGTAATTTCCGTGTCCATATCCGTTGCTTTAAAGCTGATGCCATCTTCCATTGCTTCGATTCGCACGTTAGACAGAACCGGAATGGTATTGCGTTTTTCCACGATGCTCTGGACGTGGCTTAAAGATTTAAGCAAGTTTGCGCGTTCAATTGTAAATTTCATTTTCTTCACCAAAATTTCAGTTTCTATTGCCGTAATTTTAGCATATTGCTTAAAAAGCATAAATAATTTCACTGTTTATCAACAGTTTTTTACAGGCGATTCTCTTCAAATAAAAACCCCGCCTTATGACGGGGTTTTGTTTTCTTGGTGCTTATATTTAACTTTCCAGAACACGTCTAAGTGTATCAACGTTTTCTGCTAAAGAAGCATCTTCCAAAATGAGTTCTTCAACTTTTCGAACCGCATGCATAACCGTTGTGTGGTCTCTGTCAAATTTACGACCGATTTCCGGCAAAGAGCGGGATGTAAGTTGCTTAGCGAGATACATGGCAATCTGGCGGGGACGGGCAACCGTACGAGCTCGGCGGGAAGATTGCATTTCTTTAACCGAAATATTAAAGTGTTCCGCTACTTTTTTCTGGATTTCATCAATTGTTGTCCGTTTGTCAAAAGAGCGTAACATATCTTTCAGGACGTCCTGCGTCATATCTAGAGTAATTTCTTTGTCAGACAACAGTTGAGAATGGGCAACAACCCGACGTAACGCACCTTCCAGTTCGCGAATGTTAGATGTAATCTTCTGAGCCAGAAATTCAGCAACTTTTTGCGGCAGTTCAATACCTAATTGGCGGGCTTTGTTTTCCAAAATACCGATTCTCAAATCAAAATCCGTAGGATGAATATCGGCAACCAAGCCGCAGCCTAAACGAGACTTCAGACGGGTTTCAATCCCTTCCAAATCTGCGGGAGACTTATCTGCTGAAATAATAATCTGCCGACCTTCTTCAATCAAAGAATTGAAAGTATAGAAAAATTCTTCCTGAGTTGTGTCTTTGCCTCCCATAAATTGAACGTCATCAACCATCAAAACATCAACAGAGCGGAATTGCTCCTTAAACGCAGTGGTGTCCTTATAACGCAAGGCACGAACAAATTTATACATAAACTTCTCAGCAGAGAGGTAAACAATATTACGGGTCGGATCTTGTTGCTTAATATGCCAAGCAATAGCGTGCATCAAGTGCGTTTTGCCCAGTCCGACACCTGAATATAAAAACAGGGGATTAAATGAAACATTGCGGGATTCGGCAACTTTGCGGGCGGCGGCATAAGCAAATTCATTGGTTTTGCCGACAACAAAATTGTCAAAAGTATATTGCGGATTCAATGGAACCGATAAAGATTGCTGAGAGTCGTTTCCGGCCTGAAAGTCATTATTGTTAGCCAAAACAGAATTTAATCCGCTCTGGTAAATATTTGAGGGTGACGGGCTGGAAGAAATCTTTTTCAGAAGAGAGCGGCAGGATGGTGTATAAAGACCTTTGGTTTCTTCCTGAACAGCCTGAACGACAAAATTAACACTTTTGATTTCAGGATTTTTCTTTTCCCAGATTTTATGGATCCGATCAGAATAGTGGGTGATGACCCAGTTGCGCATAAAGCGGGTCGGTACGCAAATATTCATAACACCGTCAGCAAAAGAACCCGGTGTTAAAGGCTTCAGCCAGCTGTCAAAAGCGGTGTCGCCTACTTCAGTTTTTAATTGGCTGCAAATCTGTCCCCATTGATCTTGAACAGAACTGTTAATTGTTGTTGCTTCTTCAGCCATTTTATCTCCCCATCTAAAATTATGTTTCAAACTAATAGATTTCAAACTTTTCGACCGGCTTTCCCCAAAGCACTAATGTCGCTTCGTTCAAAATCAAATTTTAACTGTTGTTTTCATATTTGAACCTTGTGATTACTATCCTCAAAATCTGTAAGAAAACCGTTTCTCCTGCCAATTGGATTAACGTTGCATCAGATTTTGATTCCGCTCAAATCTTCTTCGGTAAAGTTGCCAAACCTAAAACATATAAGGTTCGTCGCTTTCCCGATTTTGATTCTGCTCAAATCTTCCTCGGTAAAGCTATTTTGCCTGCCAATGGCAAATGTTTTACCAAATTAAGATTTGCTTTTTGCATTCTCAAAAGGTTCTTTAGGAAACCGTCTTCATTTGTATAAAATGGAGAGGCTTAATCGAAAACTTCAAATTAAAATTTACGAGGTACTTCTCTAAAGTGATTTGGATACTATCCTCCCCAAAAAATAATTACAACAGAACATTTAACGAACATTGCAATTAATTTTCTTGACAGGGCATTTCTGTAGAGTCGCTTAGATTCTGCCGTTTTGGGCACAAAAAAACACAAACCAAAATTTCCTTTCAAAGCTAAAAGGACAAGTTGATTTGTGTTTAAGAAATCACAGAAAAGTGAAATTACAATGCTTTAATTTTTTTAGAAAGACGAGAAACCGTACGAGAAGCATTGTGTTTTTCGATAACGCCTTTTTGAGCGGCGCGCATCAGTTCGGATTCGGCAACAGCGAAAGCAGCTTTAGCAGCTTCTTTATTGTTTTCTGCAACAGCAGCAAGAACTTTCTTTACAAAAGTACGAACACGACTTCTGCGGGCACCGTTAATAACGGCTCTTTTGTTATTTCTGTTAATTCTGGTTTTTGCCGATTTATGATTGGCCATTTTTCTTTATCCTGTATTTAAATAGTTAAACGATATTTAATTCTGATATGCTTTATAAACTCTATGGACGGTTTAAGTCAATAAAAATTTTCGCAGTTGGATGCGATTTTCGGCTTTTTTTAAGCCTTTAGGCGTGCTTTTCTATAAAATCAGACAGGGCTTTGCGAAAGTCATCGCTGTTCAGGCACATCCGGCTGCTTTGTTTCTCTAAAGCGAGTCCCGTTTCTAAAGCGGTATTTGCGGCAGCTTGTTGAACGGCCTGCTTGGCAACGCTGACTGCCAAATCAGATTGAGCCGCTATCCTTGCGGCAACTTTATAGCTTTCGTCATATAAATCAACCAAGGGGATGATTCGACTGACGAGTCCCGCTCTTTCGGCTTCTTCGGCATTCATCGCTCTGCCGCTTAAAATAATTTCCATGGCTTTAGCCTTGCCGACGGCTTTGGTTAATCTTTGGGTTGCTCCAAAGCAGGGAACGGCTGCCAAGCTGAGTTCCGGTTGGCCGAATTTAGCATTATCTGCTGCCAGAATGATATCGCAGGCCAAGGCAATTTCACACCCGGCACCCAGGGCAAATCCGGCAACGGCAGCAATTAACGGTTTGCGGGTTGCGGCAAAACTTTCCATATATTTATGCATTTTAAGCAATTCGACGTCTCGGTTATTTACCTTTTCAATCAAGTCTTTAACATCGATTCCTGCCGCAAAAGCTTTATCGCTGCCGCGAATAATAATTGCTTTTACTCTGTCGTCATCATCAAAAGCTTTTGTTTGACTGGTCAGTTCGCGCAGCATTTCTTCACTGACGGCATTGAGGGCTTTGGGGCGGTTGAGAGTGATAATCCCGACATTCCCTTTGATTTCACTGATAACGGTATTTAATTCCATGTTTTCCTCTACATTTTACTTTTGACGGTAATTCTGACTTCCAGCGGTAAAGCCGTTTCTTTGACAATTTCAATCATTTCACTGTCGCGATAAAATATCAACGTATTGTCGCGTTTTCCTTGATACGTCCACCCCAGCTGAGGCAGGGTTTTAACATAAAAGGCTTCAACGGCTTTGAAACCGACTTTGCTGCTGGTCAAATATGCTTCGACAAACCGCGATTCTTCGTTGCCGAAACTAATGGTGTCCTTTTGAATTTGTGTCATTCCTTTCATCAGCGGCACATCTTCAAGGCCGTCGACAAACGTAGTTGCGATGGCGTCGCTGCTGAAACCGAATAAGAATAATCCTGCAATAATGAAAGTTTTGTATAATAAATGTTTCATGTTTATTCACTTTTGTTTGATAGGACAGTAATAAGTTGATCGACCGGCCTGCATTATTTTGCGGATTCCTCCGTCTTGTTTTGCAGAACAGGTACACCCCGGACAACGTTGCCCGATTTTATTATAAACGCAATGTTCATTTTGAAAATATCCCAAACTCCCGTCCGGTTTGCGATAATCACGCAACGTTGAACCGCCGGCCTTGATTGCTTTTTCCAACACGCGGCGAATTTCAGTTACCAACAAGTCATATTCTGCATCACTGAGGGTATTGGCTTCCCTTGTCGGCAGAATTCTTGCGCCGAACAAAGCTTCCGACGCATAAATATTGCCGATTCCGCTGATGATTTTTTGATCAAGCAATGCAACCTTAATGGGGATTTTTTTATTTTTAAGTTTATCCTTGAGACAAGCACCGGTCAGGGTCTTATCAAAAGGGTCGATTCCTGAATGTTGAAATAATTTACTCTGCAAGACATCCTTTGTCGGGCAGTAAGTGAGCAGTCCAAAACGTCTGGCATCATTATAGGTCAGAGTTCCGCGGTCTGTTTCAATCACCACATGGTCGTGCTTGTCTAATACATTCGGCCGCTGGTCGCTGATTTTAACGCGCCCGCTCATTCCAAGATGCCAGATAAGACTTAATTCGTTGCTTAATCCGATGACAATATATTTTGCGATTCGCCTGTAAGAAGTAATCTGCGAGCCAATGAGTTTTTCTGCAAAATCTTGCGGAATAATTTGCCGAAAGCGATTGTTGTTTACGCTGACATTGACTATATTAGCATAACCTATACCTTTTTGAATGGCGTTTTTGATGGTTTCGACTTCAGGTAATTCCGGCATTCAGACCTCAATAAACATTATCCGCGGCCGATAAAACCGCGTTCATGTCAGGCATTATAAATGATAAATGAATTTTTACAATTCTTAAAAAAACAAAAGTTAGCAATTCGTTTTGCTCGGGCGGATATGCTGTTTTTGCTGACCCCGCTGAAAACTTTTCGGGCTGTAATGCTGCCGGCGAGAATGTTTCGGCAACCATCGACATATTCTGCCGTTGATCGTGTTACGGCATTTTTGAAAGATAATTCCCGGTCTTTGCCGGCTGTAATGTCTGTGCCGATAGCCCTGAATTATGAGCTTCCGCCATTACCTCAACCACAGCGGATTCTCAATGGGTCGATTATTTTTAAACAAGCACTGGATTCTGCTGAACGGAAAAATAATTATCGCTTGTTGTCGGAATTAGGTGAAAAAGATTGGCCGCTTCTGGCAAAGGATAATTTGCTTAAAATATATGATAAGAATTTAGATATGCGCCTTTTTGCCGCAGAATTGGAACAATTAGGTGCTGAAAATGCCGGAAATAAGGGATATGCCCAAGTGGAAATTGATTGGCAAAAAACCTCACAACAGGAATTGGTTTTGAATTTTCCGATTCCGATGACATATAGCTCGGAGCTTCCGCCAACAGCCAGACAAAATCTCGCCGATTCTTTTTTTCGACTGTTTTTCTTAAAATCATTATTGGTGTCAGATTGGCCGGCAGTGGCATTTAATGCCTCAGGGCAAATCTCTTGGCTGGATTTTTCTCTGCTTCTTCCGGTCGATAAAGCATTACAGCAGTTTGCTCTGAAATATCTGCGGCAACAAACCGCCCCGAACACACCGTCAGAATATGCCGTCAAACGAGCTCTGGACTTGCTGAATATTTATTGTCCGGATATTGTTTTGGCTGAGCTGGCAGAAAAAATAAGTTGTTGTCCCCTGGCGGATTTCCAAACGGCAGACGATGATTGGGCTGCGCAAACATTCAAAGATTATCAGGCCTGGGGATTAACCGGAGGTGTTGCAGCACCTTATAAAGCCTCTAATCCTCAAGATGTCGTATATCTGTTGGATTCGCGTCGCTATCTGCAAGATTCCCGATTTAAAAAATCATCATTCTATTATTGGGCACCGTTGCTGTTGGCTGCTTATGCTTTATACCGTTTTTTTTGATAAAAAACAAATTTTAAGAGGTTGCTATTCTGTTTGCAATGCGTTAATAATGTAATCCGTTATCAAAAAACAAGAAAATTTCATGCCAAAAATCAAACGCACGCGAAAATACTTTGCGCCTCAAACAGAGGATAAAGAACGCAAATGTGACCATCCGGGATGTGATAAAGCCGGAGAGTACCGCGCACCTAAAGATCGACGGTTGAAAGAATATTACTGGTTTTGTCTGGAACACGTTCAGGAATATAATTCCCGCTGGAACTATTATGACGGAGAGATTCCTGAAGAAGATGACGGTCCGAAGGCGAAAATGCATTTTAACGGATTCCGCTCTAAAGTTCGCTATAAACATGGTTATAGTTTCAAAGATAATTTCGGCTTTTTCGGAGATGACGGTATAGGCGGAAGTTCGTTTGATGATAATATTATGTATAATGCGGAGGAACGCCGCTGTCTGGAAATTATGGAATTAAAAATTTCTGAAGTCAGTATCGAGAATCTGAAACGTCAATATAAAAAGCTTGCAAAAAAATACCATCCGGATACCAATCAGGGTGATAAGACTGCTGAAGAAAAATTCAAACAACTGACTAATGCTTACAGTCTGCTGCTGGCTAAATTATCTTAAAAAAGCTAAAGCAAACCCCGCCGTGAAGCGGGGTTTTATTGTACCTTACTTTCCTAAGCAGCCATGCGTTTCTTTGGCATAACGAACATAACATTTGTAATAATGTTCCAAACCTTTCTGAACAGCATAGTTGACGGTTCCTTTGGGGTATAGTCCGCTTTTATTGGGTTTTCCTGCCGGAATACCGGTTAGAATTTCAATGCCGTCATCAACCGTGTCGACAGCCCAAATATGGAAACGTCCTTCATCAACGGCTTGCAGAACATCTTCACGCAGCATCAACGAATTAACGTTTGTCCGTGGAATAATCACGCCTTGGTCTCCTGTCAGTCCGCGGTGGTTGCATACATCAAAGAAGCCTTCTATTTTTTCATTGGCTCCGCCAATCGGCTGAATTTCGCCAAATTGGTTAATTGAACCGGTAACGGCAATATTCTGTTTAATCGGAATATTGGATATAGCGGACAACAGGCAATAATACTCCGTTGATGACGCGCTGTCTCCGTCAACACCGCCGTATGATTGTTCAAACACAATTGAGGCAGAAAGAGATAGCGGAGATTCTTTAGCAAAGCGATTGGCAATTAAAGAGGATAGAATAAGTACCCCTTTGGTATGTATCGGACCGCTCATTTGAATTTCGCGCTCAATATCAATAAATTCGCCTTTACCCATACGAACTTGTGTCGTGATTCGTGAAGGTTTACCGAAAGAATTACGAGAGAAATTATAAACGACCAGCCCGTTAATCTGTCCGACTTTTGAACCGTTGACATCAATCAAAATGGTGCCTTTGTCAATCTGTTCCAGCATAGCTTGTTTGATTCTGTCACTACGGTAAATCTGTTCGGAAATAGCTTGTTCAATATGGTTTTTGCCAATCTGGTTGGCTTTGGATTTGCGAGCCCAAAAATCAGCTTCACGCAGCAAGTCACCGATAGAAGCAATATGCGCGGTCAGTTTTTCGGAATCTTCCGCTAATCTGGAAGAATATTCAATCACCTTGGCAACAGCTTGTTTATTAAGCGAGCGGATTTTCTTTTTCTTGGATAATGAACCGATAAGTTTGGCATATTCCAATTCATTCTCAAATGTTCTGTCCATCAGAACGCCAAAGTCTGCTTCAACTTTGAAATAGTCTCGAAAATCAGGATCGCGTTCCGCTAATATTTCATAAAGCTCTTCGTCACCTGTCAAAATCACTTTAACATCCAGCGGAATAGGGCAAGGATCCAGCGAAATTGTGGTAAAACAGGTTTCGTCGCTGGGGGTCTCAATCTTAACTGTTTTAGAAGCCAGAGCACGTTTAAGAGAATCCCATGAATAAGGCTGCAGCAACAGTTTGCGTGCATCCATCAGCAGGAAACCGCCGTTTGCACGGTGTAAAGCTCCGGCTTTAATTAACGTAAAGTCAGTAACCAAAGCACCATATTGTTGGATTCGTTCGACACGACCGACTAAATTAGCCTGTGTCGGGTGATCAAGCAAAATAATCGGAGCTCCGGAATCTTTTTCATTTTTGACAATAACATTGACTTTCAGCTTGGAGAATTTGTCTTCATCGGTTTTATTCATCCGGCTGAGCAATGCGGACAGCGGATCCCCGTCTTCTCCGGCGGCAGGTTGCTCCTGAGCCGGCAGAAAGTCGTCCAAATTGTCAATAATATGCTTCTGAATATTTTTCAAAAATTCAACGGCACCTTTATGGCTTTTATGTTTATGGCGCAGCTCATCAATCGGATTTTTAACTGCGGCTTTAATAAATTTTTCACGCAGCTGCTGGCTTTCTTTACGCTGTTTGTCTTCCCAGTTTGGTAAATCCTGTGCTGTATTTTCGATTTCTTCCTGCATATAATTCAGGTCTTCAATCAGCGATTTTTTTTCATCTTCCGGCAGTTCGTCAAAAGCATCCGGGCTTAGGACTTCGCCATTTTTAACCGGAGCGACAACCAGTCCTACCGGCATATGCAGCAGGGAAACACTTTTGCCTTTGGCTTTTTTTTGCAGAATACGAATGTATTCTTCTTTTTTCTGCTTATACTTTTCTTTAATAATGCTTTCTGCGGCTTTATATTCGTCGCTTTCCAAAATTGCTCCGATAGAAGTACTTAATTCTTCAATCAGTTTGTCAATGTCTTTAGCAAATTCAGCGGCTTCTCCGGCCGGAAAATTAATGGCAATCGGCTTATAGGGTTCTTCAAAATTATAAACATAAGCCCAGTCGTCAGGTGTTTTGCGATTCTTAGCTTCTTTGGTCAAAATGCGCTTAACCAGGCTGGTTTTTCCGGTGCCTTCCGGCCCGAGACAAAACAGGTTATACCCTTTTGATTTGATGTTAATACCCAGTTCCACGGCACTGATAGCTCGGTCTTGCCCGAGTGCAGACAGGCGTTCTTCAAGATCTGCAGTACTGGTGAAATCAAATTGTTTGGGGTCGCAAACCCGATAAAGGTCTTCTCTTTTTAATTTGGAGATGCTCATCTTGAAAAATCCCTATACATGTAAAATTATAATGTTATGATTAATGATAATGATGAAAAACTAATTTAGCGTAAAGATTTTATGAATAACCTGCAATATATCATATTTTTTTCATTTTTCACGGTCGCAGTTATTTATTTTTGGGCTTTTCTGCGCCGCTTGAAAAAGGATTATTTGGTAAAGTCGGTCAGCCGTGCAATCTTGTCAAAGTTATCCGGCAACAGTGCGGAAATCTTTTTTTGTGAACCTGTTATTCGTCGTGTCGCGATTTTTCTCGGTGATCGCAAAAAAAATGAAAAAGTATTGCGGGATTTACTCTCCGGCAAACCGAAATCAGCCGTAAAATATCTTTCGGCCGCCGACAGAGAGTTGGATGCTCTGATTTTATCGGCGCATTTTTCTTCGGAAAAAGCGATACCGCGCTTGGAAAAGTTTCTAAAAAAACATCCTGATAATCAATGGGCTCTGGGAGTGTTGGCTGAGTTATATTTTTTGAGCAAACAGCCGGAAGCCGGACAACGCATACTCAATCTGATTAATATGGGTAAGGCCCCAGCTTACATTAAAGGCATTTGCTGGTATTGGCAGACAGGCTTCTATCTGCGTGAAGGGGATATGCAAAGTGCTTCGCAAGCTTGTTCTAGAGCTGAAAAATATTTCACAAAGGATTGTGATTTTTATGCCGCTGCTCGGGCATATTTATTAATGGGAACCATCTATCGCGTTTGTTTTGTTGATGATGTTGCTTCTTTTATGTTTCGAGGGGCTTTAGATTTATATCGGCAGCTTAAGTTCATTCCCGGTCAGGCGGCGGCGTATGGTAGTTTAGGAATGCTGAATACCGCATCAGAACATTTTGACGAAGCTGAATCCTATTTTAAACAAGCCGAAGAATTATATGCCAAAGAGCATATAACAAGCGGCCAAGCGGAGATAATCAATCAGCTTGGCCTGCTGAATATATTGCGAGGGGATTATATTGCCGCTGAGAAAAATCTGAAAGATGCCGCTCAAAAACATAAAGAAATTTCCTGTCGGGCAGGGCTGGCGTTAAATGCCGAATTACTTAGCTATCGGGCTGCCGCTCTGCAGGATGATAAAGCCTGTCTGCATTATGCCGAAACAGCCGCAAATTTATACCTCGAAATCGGAAATGAAACCGCATATTTAGAAAGTCTGTATCTTCAGGCGGAAGCTTTGTTCCGTCAAAAGCAGGATGAAAAGGCGGAGAAGATTTTACGCCGAATTATCGATTATGCCGGCAAACATATAACCGCATTTCATATTGCGAATGCGTATAGTCTTCTTGGGTTAAGTTTTATGCGTCGCGGCGAATTGCTTCGAGCCAAAGGGTTATTTCAACAGTCTTTGGAGCAAGAACAGAAAAATGATCGGTGGATTGGTCAAGTCTGTGATTATGCCAACATTGGTTTATTAGAATGGCGCAGCGGCAAAACAGAGCAAGCGCAAACTCATCTGCAGGCGGCTTATGACCTGGCCGAAGCTTTAGGTGATACAGAACTTTCTGAAAAAATAAAAACGAATTTAGAAAATTTAAAAATTTAATTCAATCAGCACCGGGTAAAGTTGATTTCCTTCTTTAGGCAGAAAACGAAGATTGTTGACGCCAAAATTTTTGTAGGCCAGCAAATTAAAACTCGGAATACTGAAAGGATTAAAACGATACTTTCCATTGCTTAAAATGATATGATTTTTGACTTCCAACCCTGTTTTATTTAAGAACTTTTGGAAAGTTTTGGACCACGCCGGAATCCCGAAATCTCCGACAATTACCACCGGATTGTCCTGAGAGGTGACAAATTCCCCCAGGTTATGATAAACCATAGCTTCCTGTTCATGAGTTAATCCCGAAAAATCAATATTAACCAATACCATAGGCTGATTATCGGCAATAAAGGTCATATATGATCCGGTATATTTCGGAGAAAATAAAATTCGTCCCGATTTTAGCGGTAAATACTTACTGATAATAAAACTTTGTTCTAAATCATTGTCATTGTTATACAAATAATAACCGGGATGCTTGTCAAGATTTGAAAAAGCCGTGCGGCTGTGATTTAAGGTAATGACATCAACCTTTTCAGCCTGAGCTTGTTGCATAAGAACATCCGCTTTTTGTGTTTGATTGTGGTATAAAATACTTATTTGTTTGGATCCTCCACCGTGGCTGCTGTTAAATAAATTAGCACTGGAGGCAATAGACATATAATTAATGATAATCAATAAAGCCGCAAAAGCTCCTTGAATAAAAAAGCGGCTGACCAACGCGTAAATAAAAACAACCAACAGATAAAGATAGATTTGAAACTGCCACTGATTAACAAAGGCACTGAATGTTGAACTCCTGTCAAACAGAGCCAAAAAAGACGTTACACTGATAATACCCAGTGAAAGATTAAGAATAAAATTTATGCGTTCATGCTTTTTTTTCTGACTGAGGTAACCCATAATTATGTATCTGCCGGTGCTTTTTTAATTGTTTTTTCATGGTCGGCATTTTATAATGCCCGTAGCGTCACTCATTCTAAACGCTAATTTTATATTTGTAAATGGTGCCTTTAAAAATATGTACGAACAGATAATAACTATGTTTTCTGCCATGGATTATATGACCATGGTTGCCAATGATATCAATGCTTTGGCAGGAATATTTGACCGCTATCTGTCCGGTTCTGACAATTTACGCATTATTTCTATCATCTTAATGCTTCTGGCTTTTATCCTGTTTTTGTTTTTAATTATCATTTTATATGTCAAGTCCATTATATCCTTTTTAAAAAGCGAAGATAAAAAAGCCGTTATGACGGAAGATGAAACGGCAGACGAATTAATGGCAGAAGATGAAGACGAATTAGCATTTGAGCGGGAATTGGAACGCGAATTGGAGCGGGAACTTGAATTATCCCGAAAACAGAAAACTCGTCGACAGGAAGAAGAGCAAGCCGCTCAGGAGCAGCAGGCTCATATAGTTAAAGCGGAAGCTGATGAAAAGCTTAAGACCAAAGAAAAAAATAAAAACAGCGGCGTGGATTTAGACTGGAAAAAGGGTAAAAAAACGGAGGTTTCCGCAGCTGTTCCCGTTATGGATGCTTCTGCTTTGCAGTATCAGCAGAGCGGAAAGTCTCTTGAAGATCTGATAGGTTTAATTGTTGACATGATAGGGCGCGGGGTTGATGAATTAAAAATTGCCCAAACCATTATGTATCGCAATCAGGGCAGAAAATCTGAAGAAGAAATCATTCAAACAATTACAGCCGTTAGAGACTTTATAACTTTATGTCTTAACGGCGATTTTAAGGAGGTTAGACGCCACAAACAACTTCCGGCAGAAGATGAAGCGTTATACCATTTGGCAATGGGCGATTCTTCTTTGGCTTTGGCGTTGTTAGAGGCTCTGATGGATAAAAACATAGAGTATTCGGCTACTCTTCCGGCCGGTGGTAAGAGAGATAAAATTTTTAGGCAGACATCAAATTATGCAGCTGCTTTTGGAACTTTGGCCGCTTTGGCAGACCCTCATTTGGCAACAGGTTCGTTTGAGTTAGCTGTAGAGTTGTCTCCGCAAAATGTTAATGCCTGGAGCCGTCTGGCAGATATGTATCATTTACTTGAATCTCACCAAAAAGCCGCATGGGCATATCAGCAGGTTTTAGATATGGCTGATGAAGAGTTATTCCCTCAGCAAGTGGCTAATGCTCAGAAAATTCTTTCTCAATACCACTATGCTGAAGGAAACAGCCTGCAAGCGGCTAAATTATATAATCAGAGTAAACAATACTACGATTCTATCGGAATTAATCGTCGTTTGGATAAGAAGGAAATTGAGATTATTGAAATCATAGAATCTCATCGTCGGCAGGATCTTGAATCTGTCGTTGCACGAATTTTATCCGGAGCTGACAGCCGTCGGAACAGTTATGCGTGATAATGCCGTTCGGGAGGCGGGATTGTTATTTGCCGCGCTGTCGAGGTTCTTTTTCCCCCAGCAGGTGCAGAGATAAATTCTTTCTTTTCAGGTTCTGCTTGTTTTTTGATGCTGTTTTTCCGGCGTTGCGGCGGATAGATTTTTGTTTTTGAGTATCATCTCTCCCGGTTTTTTCCAGCAAAATCTGCGCTGCCTTTTTTTCGTCAGCAGCCTGAGCCACCTGCTGTAAATTCAAGCCTTCCATAGCTTTCAGTCCGCCAACTTTACGAATGTTACTGATTCCGCGCAAAACCTGAATATATTTTCCTTCTGAAAGATGACTGTCTTTGATTTTAAGTGATTGAGCCAAATCATGTTTGACGATGTTTTCCAGAAAAGCTTTGTCGACACCGCTGCTAAGCATATTTGTGTTGATTGTTTCTTGTCGCAGCCCTTTGAGCCCCGCTTCCTGAGCCATCTTGTGTGCTTCTGCCAAAAAGCCAAGCTTTCCTGTCTCTTGCTGCAATTTAATTTGTTGTAAAGTTTCCTGTTGACGAAAAATTTTCTTTTCATCTTCATCCAAAGCGTTTAACAGGGAATTAGTCTCTGTTAAAGACGGAAAAGCAGAGACGGTAACTGTGTTTTCATCTTCATCATCGTCTTCATCAAATACGTCTTTTATTTTGGAGCGGAGCTTTTTTAGTCCGGAAGGTAAATCTGCCGGGGTCAACGGCGATGATTGTTGAATGGCATTTTTCTTTTTGGCATTATAGACAGCCGCTTCTCTGGGGTTCACCTTTAATGAAAGTTTTTCTGTTGTGCCGAACCCGGTTTTTTTCCATTCGATATTCGGATTAGAGAAATTGTCATCCATTTTCTGCTCCATCATAAATGTCATGTGTCCAACGGACCTTTATAATTTGTCATATATTTTAATTTTTGTCAATTAAGTCGTGCTGATAAACGGAATAAATCGTGAAATTCCAACGATTCCGTGGAGTAGAATAAAAAATGAAAATATTAGTTGCTGCTTATCTTTCGGCAAGTAACCATAATAGAGCCGTCAGATAACAGGGAGGAGAGAACTTCCACGGCAGTATTATCGTTGCGCGCAAGTCTAAAAGTTTTGGTTGCGGCGTTCATCAAATGCGTAATAATATCGTTTTTCAGTTGCGGCCAATTATCCGTATTGCTGAAATAGCGTTGTTGGGCTTCCCATAATTCGGCAATACTTGGTTCTTTTTGCAGAAATATCTCAGGAAGATTCCATAATTTAAGATAAGCCTGGTTGTAAAATTTTAAACGTCCGTTGGAGCCAAAAATAACCACACCGTCAAACAAATTATCCAATAATTCCTGTTGAACGGCCAAAAGTGAATTATAGGCACGACGAGTCGCCAAGCGGTCTGAGACATCTTCAAACGCAAAAATCAATCCGCCCATCGGGTGTGGAGCGCGAACACGACGAATAGTGTTGCCGTTGGGGAGGTGGAGCAAATCTTCTTTAGGTTCAATAATTGCGGAAAAGTCTTTTTGCTCATCAGATTTATACAAGCGAAAATCGGGCACTTCCGGCAACATTCTTTTTTCGCGGATAAGATCAAGAAATGTTGAATAAGTCGGCCTGCTTTCCAGCCACACATCTTCCAATCCCCAAAAAGCCGCAAAAGACTTGTTGTAAAAGCTGAGCTTAAATGACGTATCAAATACGGCAAAGGCTGTTCCTAAGGCACCGAGAATTTCCAGGTGAGCATTTTGATGCAGACGAAAATTCCGTCGTAAATCATCCAGCTCGGTAACATCAATCAAAGCACCGACAGAGCAAATTTTATCCAAGCTCTGCTCAATATGAAATGGTGTTTCAATGGCTTCAAAGCTTCGACGTTCTCCTGACTTGATGATATTTACCGTTTGTTTGCGAATTCGGTTTGCTGTTTGTGCCTGCAAGGCCAAATTTGCAGAAATGCTGTCGTTGTTGACGGTTAAAATTTCTGCCTGAGCGGCGATGACTTCTTCTTTGCTTTTTTCTTTGGTAAATTCCAGATACTTTTTATTTACCAGTGTTAGCCTTAGCTTTTCATCTCTCAACCATACCGGATAAGCCAGATTATCAATCAAATCTTCAAGTTGTTGAACTTTGCCGAATGCCTGCTGAATATTATCTTCCAGCCCTGCGATTTTGTTGGTTTCTCTGCTTACATCCCGAAACCAAATCATATCACAGTATATATTGCCATCTTGTCCGTTAATGCGAGAACCTGATAAAATGAGATGTTTGTTGCTGTTCTTTAAGATAAATTCTTCTTCAAAAGAAATGCCGTCTTCTTTCAGGCAGTCAACGTATTTCTGAAGTTTTTTGACGTCTTCTTTGTAAAAATTTTTCAAAATGTCGTCAAAACCGGATAGGGTGCCGTTAGGCAAATTCATAATTACCGCCAGCCGCCGGGAGCAATGTTCTTTAATTGTCTTGCGAGGATCATTGACTCTCTGGTCGGGATATATAAAAGCAAAATAACCGTCTTTTGAGGCGTATAGTGTTTCGGCATAACGTTCTCTGTCGCGATTAAGAAAGTAATTTTTCTGTCTCAGTTGTAAGATTTTAATTTCTCGGTATCCCAGATATCCCAGAAGCGCAATTAATACCGCCCCCAGAACATACCATAATTCCGGAGCAGCATAAAACATATCTATTAACAGGGCTGTGCTCATTTTCGCGCGTTTAGACCATAAAATTATTGTATCTGTATCGAATCTATAATATAAATTTCAATAAAGAAACATAAAAAACCGACAGGTGAACAAAATATGTATACGATAGCTTTTGATACCACGGCCGCCGGCTGTTCCGTTGCTTTAACCCAAGATGAACGCGTGCTTGGCCGCTATGTGGAGCAAATGGATTTCGGGCAGGCGGAAGTTCTGATTCCCGCAATACAAAATCTGCTGAACGAACATAATCTGCAAATGACAGACTTAGGTTTATTGACGGTCTGTGTCGGTCCGGGGTCTTTTACCGGGGTACGTTCCAGTATTTCGGCGGCTCGCGCTTTCGGGCTGGCTTGTCCTGAATTAACTGTCGGCGGCGTTTCTGCTTTTGATGCCTATGCTTATTCCTTAAGCTGGACGCCCGATCAGATAGCCGCGTTAAATGCCGTGATTATCGAAACCAAACGCGAAGACTTTTATTTTCAGATATTTGATGAACATTTGAATAAATTAACAGAACCGGAAGCGGCTAATCGTGAAGATATTATCGCCCGCCTGCGCGACCGAAAGGTCACCTTTATCGGCGATGGTGTCGAACGTTTCTTGTCAGTTCCGACGGGCTTAAGCATTCATGCGATTATCATGAAGCCTCACTTGGATATTGAAGATTTGGCACGTTGCGGCCTGCGCAAATTTAATCGCAAAACGGTTGATTTTCCAAAACCGCTATATCTCCGCGCTCCGGATGTCTGTGTGAAATAACCGGCTTAAATCTTGAATGTTGTTTTTTGTTGCAGCTTCTGCCCAGATAGGCTATGGTTAGAAGTAATCCACTATTATTAATTAAAAAAATCAATTATTATGGAACAGAAATTTGCAAAAATTGATGAAGCGTTACAAAACGCCGGTTGCTCATCTGCGGAATATATCCGTTATTGCCTTGAGCAGCAAAACATATCTTTAGCGGAATTATATCTGTTGGCGGATAAATTTGCTTTTGAAGCATCGGACAAGCATTGTGAAGCACCTGAAGGCGTGCGCCCCGGAATGTTTGTTTATGCAGACGGGCTTATTGCTTCGACATTCATTCCCAATCGCCAAGTTTGTGCAATTGTCGGTTATGTTGATGGTAATATAGCTTGCGCTGTTTGCCTGAAAGAAAAGTTGCTACAGTGGAGCAGTGATTGTTTGACGGGAATGCCCATAGAAAAAACAGCTGATGGACGAGAAGAAACACGTCGGATAATCTTGGCAGCCCGTCGGGAAAATCAATTGGCAGAAGCCGCTCAGTGGTGTTATAATTATGTCAAAGACGGCATAAAGCAGGGGGAGGCTTATCTTCCATCCCTTTATGAATTAGGTGAAATTTATAAGAACAAAAGTGAAATAAGTGCTGCTTTAAGTATGCTGTCTCATACCTCTTTGTATGGTTTTTATTGGTCTTCTGCTGAGCAAGATATTTTTAATGCGTGGTGTGTGTCCATGTATAATGGCGAAAAAATGTCTTACGCTAAAAGTTCTTTATGCGGTCGCTATGTTCGTCCTTGTATACGGATTAAGTTTTAAATATTTTTCAAATAAGAAACACCCTGCTCTTAAAGAACAGGGTGTTTTATCAGAATTAACTTTTGAAATTACTTACCTAATGAACAAAAATAATAGCCAAAAATAAAAGCACCTCCCATATTTGATTGACAAAGATTTTGAGATGTGCTATTCTCCTAATTGATATGGTTTCAGTTATAGAGAGGTGTATGATGAGAGCTATTATTCTTACCGGTATATCTGCAGTTGCAGTAACCGTTGCAGCGGTTGAAGCTTCGGCTTTAACTGTCTCTCCTGAGTTTAACTCTTTATTATACCCACACCTCGCAAAACTAAGTCAAAGCCAAGTTGAAACCCTATCCATGGCAGATGGGGTTGCTCGTCTGCCTGCTTCAGCTTACAAACTGGCGGGCGTTCATTTTATCACTAATGACAATGGGCAGGTTTTCAAAGGTTTTGAAAATAGTGGTAATGTCGAGTTTGAAGACCCAACATCAATAAAATGCAAAGGTGAGGGCTATACGCAGACGTCATGTTCAAACGGCATCCCTGGAGATGTGTGTCCTTATAACAGCAGCTATTTTAAAGAATGTTGTGACAGTTCTTATTCTTATACCG
>CANDEX010000027.1 GCA_947383875.1 uncultured Azospirillum sp.
AAGCCGATGTTATTACCTAAAACACTGATTTTAACCGGCTTTGTAACCGCGCTTGTTTTTTCAACAAGCGCGTATGCTGGTTTATACGGTTTTGATGAAGCTCACCCCTACACTCAGGAAGAAAAACTGCTGAATATTGACGTACCGCCGCGCGCCATCGTCAATTACCGCAACCTTATGCGTGAAAACATCATTACCTTATCCAATTATGGAAAATCTCGGCGACCGGGATTTCAAATTATGGTTCACGAAGGACAAGACTTACTGACCCGCAGTTTGTGGGAATATCACCTTGACGGCTATCTCAAAGCACGCAACGCCGGAGAAAATGTTGAAGATCCCGCTTTTCTGATAAACTTGAAACAAACTTCTCCGGCATATGAACCTTTGGTCGGAGGCAGAGCAGCCGAATACTTACAAAGCATAGATGCCATAGCGGTCAATAATCACTATTGCGGTCAAATTCCGCTCAGCCCGGAAATCATGGCAAACAACCTGCCTTTAATATCATTAGATAATTGCACTAACGGCAAAAATTACGATGCAGCCATTTCCGCATCACTGCAAGACAAGACATTGCTCTACGCCTTTTTACATCAGGACAAAGCCTTTCGCAAAATAGCGGCACAGCCAATTATCAAGGAAAATGCAAAAAATATTTTTAATATCAGCAGTGCTCAAAACATTTCTTTTTTATTAAATGATGAACTCTACGCGGATAAAAATGACTTTATTGAAGCCGTTCGCGCCTCTAATTATGACATTGTTGTCATCGAACCCTATTTTCACGGAACACAACCTTTCACTCCCGACGATGTCAACGCCATGCAGTATAAGAAAAACGGCACCCGCCGACAGCTACTGGCTCGTTTCCGAGTTTCGGAAGCTAAAGATACGGATTATTACTGGAAAAACAGCTGGAAAATCGGTTCTCCCGATTGGCTGGCTCGCGCTTCTTTCGTCGAACCTCGCGCCGCAATCACGCGCTATTGGAGTGATGACTGGAAAAAACTGATGTCCCGTTATTTCAAAGGCATTGTTGATTCCGGATACGACGGAGCCTTTCTTACCGGGCTGGAAAACCACCGCTATTTTGAACAGCAAACGCCTTTAGAATAGGATTAAACCATGAATGAAGTTGAAGTTTTAGACATCTCGCGTGAAGCGATTTTCACTCTGTTGAAAGTCGTCACTCCTGTTTTGCTGGTTGCATTATTTATCGGTCTGATTATCGGTATATTTCAGGCTCTGACACAAATTCAAGAAATGACACTGGCTTTTGTCCCCAAAATTCTCGGTGTATTCATTACTATTATTCTTCTTTTTCCGTTCATGCTGAACCAAATGCAAATTCTCTCAGACAATTTGTTTGATAAAATCATTACCGGCAGCTGATAATGACCGAACTTTTAAATCAGGAAATCTATAAATTTATTTTAGTTTTTCTGCGTATCGGCGCAGCGATTATGTTTATGCCTGGTTTTTCAGCCGGTTATGTCAACGCCAGACAACGTCTGTCAATAGCATTGGCGGTAGCCGTGGTTTTGGTACCGTTTTTAAATGACCAACTTCCGCCTCAACCGACTGACACCCTGAGCGCAATAAAAGTTTATTTATTTGAAGTCACTTACGGCATTTTCTTCGGCCTGATTATGCAAATTCTATTTTCGGCCTTAAACCTCAGTGGTAACTTTATCGGCCAAGCGATCGGTTTTTCCAATGCCCAGATTTTTGATCCGGCTTTCCAAAATCAAAGCATCGTTATTGAAACCTTTTTAAGCCTTCTGGCCCTAACCGTCATTTTTATCACCGATATCCATCACCTGATGTTAAGTGCCGTCATCGACAGTTACACGCTGTTCCCCGTCGGTTCTGCCCTTCCAATAGAAGATTTTTCCGACTTCATGAGCCAAACACTTAACCAAAGCTTCATCATGGGATTTAAAATCGGTTCACCTTTTATTGCCTTTTCCATTATTTTTTATGTCGGAATGGGACTGGTCTCCCGCCTGATGCCGCAATTAAACATTTTTTTCCTCTCCCTGCCGCTGCAAATTTATCTAGGTACGGGATTGTTACTTATAACCACCCCGATAATGATTCTCTGGTTCATAAAATATTATGAAGAGGGTCTTGAACGGTTTGTCAGATAGAAAGGAGAAAGCATGGTCCCCGAAGACGATGACGACGCCTCCAAAACTGAAGAACCGTCGGAACGAAAAATATCCAAAGCCAAAGAAGAAGGCGACGTAGCCCTCTCCCAAGATGCCAAAAGCTTTATTATGCTGTTGGGAATGCTGTTTGTTGTCTGGCTATTATTGCCGTTGATGATGAAATGGTTTTACCAGTTGTCACTTAAATTTATTGAAAATCCCGATTCTATACCGACAGACCCCAAACATTTGCGCTTGTTAATGTTAAACACTGTTTTGGGTATGTTTAAAATTCTAAGCATTCCTTTTGCCATTTTCATGCTGCTGGGCATTTTTGCAAGCGTTGCTCAAACCGGATTTGTTTTTGCCCCCAAAAAACTGGAACCCAATTGGGAAAAGCTGAACATCTTTGCGGCACTTCCCAAATTCATCAACATGAAAAAAATCGTAGAAAGTCTTAAAGGAATAATCAAAATCACCGTTATCACATTCATCGCGATTTTGGTTATCCGCCCATATCTGGACAAAGTCAATCTTATGCCGACGATGGAAACCATGGCAATTTTATCTTTTATTCATAAAATTGTGGTATTATTGATTTTCACTGTGGTCATCGCCACACTGATTATCGCGCTGGCTGACTACGCTTACCAAAAATACAGTCATTTGAAAAAACTGCGTATGACCAAGCAGGAAGTCAAAGACGAATACAAACAAATGGAAGGTGACCCGCTGGTTAAGTCTCGCATTCGTCAGATTCGCATGGAACGAGCCCGCCACCGGATGATGGATGCCGTCCCGCGCGCCGACGTAGTAATTGTCAACCCAACGCATTATGCTGTTGCATTGGAATATAAAATGGATAAGATGGATGCGCCGGTCGCCGTTGCCAAAGGTCTGGATAACATCGCACTGAAGATTCGCGAAATCGCCGAACAAAATGACGTGCCTGTTGTTGAAAATCCACCTCTGGCTCGCGCACTTTTTGCATCTGTAGAAATTGACCAGATGATTCCGACAGAACACTTTAAAGCCGTTGCCGAGGTTATTGGATATGTTATGCAGCTTAAAAACCCCCAGACCCGATAAAATACTCCAGAAACGCCTCATTTGTCTGGCCTATTCCCTCATCGGTCTAACTGCGGCATTGGTTTTATTCCTGATGTATCCGGAATACAGACTGTTGCTGGTATTCACCTTTATTCTGACAACAGTCTGCTGTCTATCCTTGACAATTAAAACAATTAATGCTGCGGAAGAAGCTATTAGTTATGGCGGTTTTGCCAATGAGATTATCCGTAATGATTATGAAATTATCCGCATAGACAACCCGGCCGGAGAACCCGTATTGCAAAATGACCCGGCCAAAGAAATGTTCCATGATGAACCGCTTCTGACATATCTGGAAAAACACTTATCACCTCATCCGTCAAACAAAACATCTTTTTATCGTTTACAGATGGCTTACGCCAACTTATCTGCAGAAAAAGTAACGCTGGCATTAAATCGTCATCATGACGAAAGTAAAATTTTCGCCTCGGAAGAATGGTTTAACATCACACTGAAGCCGATTTATCTGAAAAAAGCCGATATTTTTGAAGGTCGTTTTTCAATAAAAGCCATCAAAAAATATACTTACCATCTTTGGAAGCTGGAAGATATCACTGCCACTAAAAATATGGAACAAGTCTTTCAAGAAGAACGCAGCACACTGCATGATTTTCTGGACTATCTGCCGGTCGGACTTTACACCTGCAACGAAGACTATCGTATAGAATATTGTAACCATGCCTTTGCCAAAGCCCTGTGCTGCGATCGGGATGAAATTATAGGTGAAAATTTCTGGCGTTTTCTTAGCCCCCAATGCGAATTACCAGCCAAAAAACCTCAATGGCGCGGCAATATTTACCTGACCGGTGCTGATAATCAAAGCCGAGAATACTTTCTGGCTCAAGAAAGTTTCCGTACGGCCAAAGATATTCACTACCGAGGCGTTATGGTTAATGATTTACCGACAGATAAAGATTTAAAACAACATTTGGATAACTCTCTGGATGAAATCAGCTGGTTGTTTAATTTTGCACCGGTAGGAATTGTTTTTGTCTCCCCCGAAGGTGACATCCGAAATTGCAACACTGCCATTGAAAAATTCCTTAACCGCAGTCGAGAGCAAATCATTAACCACCGTATTTTTGATTATATCCGCCCTGAAGACATTGAAATAATGCACCGAGAAATCCGCGCTGTTAATAGCGGCACGCAGCTTTCCAAAGCCATTGACGTCCACATTTTGCTGGATAACATAGAAAGGATAGCCTCCGTTTATCTCAGCCCGATGCAAAAACTTCACTCTGAGCATCCGGAGCAAAGCGATGGTCTGGTGATTTATCTGATAGATTCCACTCGCCAGAAAAACCTTGAATTACAATTTGCGCAAGCTCAAAAAATGCAGGCTATGGGACAACTGGCCGGCGGTGTTGCACACGATTTTAACAATCTGCTGACGGCAATGATTGGTTTTTGCGATTTACTTCTTCAACGCCATGGTGTCGGCGATCCCTCGTTCACGGACTTGATTCAAATCAAACAAAATGCCAATCGGGCAGCGGGTTTGGTGCGTCAACTGCTGGCTTTTTCGCGTAAACAACCTCTCAAACCTAAACTGATTGACGTTACTGAAAACTTCGTCGAATTAAGTCATATGCTTAAACGCATTCTGGGAGAACAAGTCATTCTTAAATTTTCACACGGCAGTGATTTAGGCTTTATCCGTGTCGACCCGGTACAGTTTTCACAGGTTATCATCAATCTGGCAGTCAATGCCAAAGATGCCATGAACGGCAGCGGAACATTAACCATCACAACCCGAGTAGAACCTCTGTCAGCCCCTTATCAATTTGGTGCAGACACCATCAAACCCGGAGAGTTCGTTGTTGTAGATGTCACCGATACCGGTTGCGGTATTCCCCCGGAGAATCTGTCCCGCATTTTTGAACCGTTCTTTTCCACCAAACAAAATGTTGTCGGTTCCGGCACCGGATTAGGATTGGCAATGGTTTACGGTATTGTCCGCCAAACAGAAGGCTTTATCAAGGTTGACAGTACTCCCGGCCGCGGCACTACTTTTTCTATCCATCTGCCGCGCTTTGAAAACGATTCGGAAGAAGAAACACCGCAAGCAACAACAGCACAACAACAAATCACAGCCAAAGACGGCACACCGATTCTCACCGTTCAGGAAAAACACACCTCACCGGTAGCTGTTAATCAAAAGCTCATCTTTGGCCTAAACGTTTCCGCTATTGACCGCGGACACGAAGCCAAACAAAAAACGGAAGATATTCGCATCTTATTTGTAGAAGATGAGGATTCCGTCCGCACATTTGCTATTCGAGCTCTACAGAAAAAGGGCTATGAAGTCATCGGCTGCAATTCTGCGGAAAACGCACTGGAACAATTGGAAAACGATACTGATTTTGATTTATTAATAACGGACATGGTCATGCCGGGCATGAGCGGTGCAGAATTGGCCGGCATCGTCCGCCAAAAAATTCCGGACATCAAAATCATCTTAGCCTCCGGATATTCGGAAGAGATTGCCCGCAGAGAATTGGCAACCTCCCAAGATTTTGACTTTATGGCGAAACCATTCAGTCTCGGTGACCTGACCAAAAAAGTCTTTGACGTTTTGAATCAGAAATAGGAAAAACAGATGAACAATACAAACTTAACCGGACAATTACCGCTGGAATTCACCCCGGAACCATACCTGGGAAAAGAAGATTTTATGATTGCAGCATGCAATCACGAAGCGTTTGCACTGGTTGATTCTTGGCCCAATTGGCCATTTTTTGCCATCTGCATTTACGGACCCGAGGGCTGCGGCAAAACACATCTTGCCACCATGTTTGCCCACAATGTCGCCAACCTTACCCGCTGGCCGTATAAAGTTCCCGTTGTACGGGCGAAGGACATTCGTTTCGAAACATTACAGCTTTTTGATGAGTGCCGTTGTTTAATTGTGGAAGAATTAAGCGAAAATGTTGATAATGAAGCACTTTTCCATTTATACAATCATTATCGCAATGAAGGCGGCTATATCTTGTTTACGGCAGCACAAGCTCCGGCACGCACCCGTTTTACGCTTCCGGATCTTCAATCTCGTATGAATATCGTTCCGTCTGTTGCGATCAGCGAACCTGATGACGAAATGCTCTCGGCACTAATCCTCAAATTGTTCACCGATAGGCAAATTATAATCGCACCGGAGATTATCAACTACATTCTCCTTAATATGCAACGTTCTTTTGCCTATGCGCGCAATTTAGTGGCAGAAATCGATAACATTTCTCTGGCACGCAAAAGAGCCGTCTCTCTGTCAATTGTCAAAGAGGCCTTCAGCGTTCTTAACGACAACCATCAAGGTGACCTTTTTGCCTGAAAGACAGATATCAATGTTGACCAAACTACTGACTTTTTTGAAACGACCGTTTTTTATCACAACAAACAGTCTGCTTTTCAATCTGTTTTACGCATTGATGACTGTTGTTTTATATGACGGTGTTTTTTTCAAGCACACTGCAGTTTATAATAACAGTTTTGTTTTTTTATCCGGCGTATTCATCTGCCTGTGGTTAATATGGTTCATTGCAGCAGAAATTTTATTTCAGCATCACACCCGCAAACCTCTGGCCGTATTATTCGTTCTGCTGAATACGACAGCATTTTATTTTATGTTCACCTACAACGCAACCATTGATAAAATTATGTTTTTAAACATCCTCCAAACCGATGTTTATGAAATAAGGGATTTACTCCGTCCGAGATTTTTTTGGTTTTTCATTATCTTAGGTCTCTTACCGACTATACTTATTATTAAAACACAAATAACTCCGTCCTCCGTCCGTCGGCATATATCTGTACTAACCGCTGCAGGCGGAATCATTGCTCTGATAATGCTCGGCAACTTTTCCGTAACCGATTCTTTTCTGCGCAGCAACCGTAATCTGCGTTATTATCTGGCTCCATCCAATTATATCGGTTCATTGATATCTGTTATCAAGTTAAAAGCCCGTCCCATGCCGGAGTTAATCAAAATCGGGGAAGATGCTGTTTTAGACCGCTATTGGCACAATAACAAAAAGAATTTATTTGTTTTTGTTATGGGGGAAACGGCTCGTGCCGCCAATTTTTCATTACGCGGCTACCATCGCCCGACCAACGCGCCTTTGACACCCTATCTGTCAGACATTATTTACTATAAGGATACACTTTCTTGCGGAACATCTACCGCTGTATCCGTTCCTTGTACCTTTTCTAAAAACGGCAGGCAAAATTTTAAACCCGGCACCGAAACCCATACGGAAAATTTGTTAGACATTATGCAACGCGCCGGATACAAAGTCCTCTGGCGTGAAAACAATACCGGCTGCCAAAATGTCTGCAATCGCGTTGAACTGGAAGACCCGTGCAAAACCGGAAAATTCTGCCTGGATGAAGTTTTGCTGGATAATCTGGAAAACAGAGTCGCCAACTTTTCTTCTGATGCATTTGTTGTTCTCCATCAACGTGGAAGCCACGGTCCGGCCTATTCCGAACATTATTCACCTGAAGCAGGAATCTATGCTCCTGTTTGTCAGCAAAAGAATTTTCCGGAATGCTCTCAAGAAGCATTAATAAATGTCTACGACAACACCATTACCTATACCAGTATGTTTCTGGCGCAAACCATAGAAACCCTCTCCCATCTTTCTGATAAATATAACACAGTAATGATATATATTTCAGATCACGGAGAATCCTTAGGCGAAAAAGGAATGTTTCTACACTCTGCCCCTTATGCGACCGCTCCACAGGAACAAAAGGACATCCCTTTTCTGATATGGATATCAGATTCTTTTGCCCGCGACTTTAATCTGGATAAGGAATGCCTCCGCCACATGGCTGAAAATCCGCACTCCCAAGACAATATTTTCCATTCCATACTGGGCTTAAGCGGAATCAAAACAAATTTATACCACCCCTCACTAGACATTTTTTACGCCTGCCGACGAAAGTAAACAAATCTTAATCTTTTCGCTTGTATAATAAGAAGAATTGATTTATATACCTCCATGAATGTATATATTTAAGAAAGATTTAACAAGCAATGGCTAGAAAAACCAAAGAAGAAGCCCTACATACCAGGGAAGCTATCCTTATGGCCGCCTTGGATACATTTTGTAAAAAAGGTTATTTCCGCACAACCTTTGATGAAATTGCTAAAAGCATAAATCTTACCAAAGGCGCGGTATACTGGCATTTTAAAAATAAGCCGGACATTATCAACGCTCTGATTACCGAAGCATTTGAGCACAATAAAAAAACCATTAACAATAAAATTGCTGAAATCAAAACACTTGAAGACCTACAGCAATATTTTGTATTCACAGCCGAAATTGTGCAGAATACACCTATTTTTCGAAAATTTCTGTTTTTTGTAATGTACCAAATGGAATGGTCTGAAGGCTTGTTCAATGCCTTCGAAATTTCAGGTCCGCATAACAATATCATGACTTACCATCATGACCTTATTCTTCAAGTTCTCAAACACAGCCAAGATTCCGGTGTCATCAGACCGGATATAAACATTGAAAAGACAACGGAAAGCATTCACTCTTTGTGGGAGGGGCTGCTTTACCGCACCATCGGAAAAAGCTATACCGGCGATTTTCCTCAAATAACGGAATATAGTTTTCAAATATTAATTAATTCACTAAAGATAAAAAAGGATAACTAAAATGCAGGTTGGAACTATCTCAAAACGCACAATCATCCGCAGAACAGCCGTTATGCTGCTCTGCGGTGCTGCCGGCTGGTATCTCAAAGCCAAACTGACACCGCAAATGCCGATGATGGGAATGAACATGGGTGATCCTTATGTTTTGGTTCAACAAGTGCAGCAACAGAATATTTCCCCCAAAAAAAGCTATATCGGCCATGTTCAGGCGATTAATGCCGTCGATTTGCGCCCGCAGGTCACCGGATATGTTGAAAAAGTTCTGTTTCAGGAAGGTTCACTGGTAAAAGAAGGCGATATCCTGTTTGTTATTGAACAAAAACGCTATTTGGCCACCTTAGAACTGCGTGAAGCCGAACTTGCAAGTGCCAAAGCCAGCTTAGTCCGCGCAGAACGCGATTACAATCGCCAAAAATCTCTGAGCAGCCAAAACTATGCTTCCAAGGCTACATTAGATACATCCGAAAGCAATTACCTGCAAGCCAAAGCAGCAGTAAAACAGGCCGAAGCTAATCTGGAACTGGCCAAAATTGACATGGGCTATACAGAAATCAAAGCTCCTATTACCGGTTATATCGGTAAAGCACTGGTAACTGAAGGCAACTATGTCAATTCATCAACTCAAACTCTGGCTCGCATTGTTCAGACAGATCCGATTCGCGTTGCTTTTTCAGTTTCCGATAAAGATTTCCTCAATATGCGCGAACAAAAAATCAACCATGGCATTGAATCCATTCAAACCGAACTGGTTCTGCCAAACGGCAAAGTATTGGTCAATCATTTGAAATCACGTTTCAATGATAACGAAATCAACTCGGATACAGCCACAATTGCCGTTTATGCCGAATATGGAAATGAACAAAATTTATTACTGCCGGGCAACTATGTCGATATTCGCATCGGCAAACGCGAAAACCAAATAGCAACCTTGGTTCCGCAAGCGGCTTTAGCTCAGGACGAACACGGAAACTACGTTATGACCGTGGATAAAGACAATATCGCCCACGAAACACGCGTCGTTATCGGCGACACCTTAGAAGACAAACAAGTTATTCTTGAAGGATTAAAACCTGAAGATCGTGTTATTATTCAAGGCTTGCAGAAAACACGTAACGGCCAGAAAGTAACCGTTGGTGAAATCAAGACAGCGGAGGACAAATAAGCAATGTTTTCTCGAATTTTTATTGAACGTCCGCGTTTCGCGATGGTTATTTCCATCGTGCTGACTCTTGCGGGAGCCATAGCAGTCTTTTCTCTGCCTATTTCACTCTATCCGGAAATTACGCCGCCCGAAGTTGTTATCTCCGCCTCTTATCCGGGAGCCAGCGCGGAAGTGGTTGCCAAAACCATTGGTATCCCGCTGGAACAGGAAATCAACGGCGTGGAAGATATGCTTTACATGAATTCCTCTTCCGAAAACTCCCAATACAGCTTAACAGTCACGTTTAAAGTCGGCGTTGACCGCGATATGGCTCAGGTTAAAGTTCAAAACCGTATCCAGCAGGCGACCTCCAAACTACCGACAGAAGTAACCCGACAGGGATTAACGGTCAAAAGCCGCTCATCAAACATCTTGGGATTTATCAGTATCATTTCACCCAATAACACCTATTCGCAACTACAACTGTCCGACTATGTTCAAAACAACATCAAAGACAGCTTAAGCCGCGTTTCCGGTGTCGGTGAAGTCAGTGTGCACGCCGCTCGCCTGAGTATGCGTGTCTGGCTGGATGCAGACAAAATCACGGCACTGAATATTCCGTTAAACAGTGTCATTTCTGCCATTGAAGGTCAAAACTATCAACCGTCCCTCGGCAGCATCGGAGCCATGCCCGGCGACGGCAGCCAACAAATGGTTTACACCTTACAAACTCAGGGCCGTATTAACGAAGTTGAAGATTTCAAAAACATCATCATCCGCACTGCAGAAGAAGGCGGTTTGGTTTACTTAAAAGATATCGCCTCTGTTGAAATCGGTGAAGAAAACTACCGTGCGACATCCAAATTTAACGGAGCTCCCAGTGTTGCCATTGCTATTAACCAGCTGGCCGGAGCTAACGCCTTGGATGCAATGGAAGGTGTAAAAAAAGAAATTGAACGTCTGTCTCAACGTTTCCCGGAAGACATCACCTATGCCATCGGCTACGATTCGACCAAATATATCATGGCCTCAATTGAGGAAGTCATCTTCACACTGTTGCTGACTTTTGCTTTGGTAATTCTGGTCTGCTATATCTTTCTGCAAGACTGGCGATCAACTTTGGTGCCGACATTAACAATTCCGGTATCCATCTTTGCGACCTTTGCCGTTATGCTTGCCATGGGCTACAGCCTAAATATGATGACCCTTTTCGGTCTGGTCTTGGCTATCGGTCTGGTGGTGGATGATGCCATCGTTGTGGTTGAACGTGTCTTATACTTAATGGAAAGCGAAAAACTTTCTCCGAAAGAAGCCACAATTAAAGCAATGGAACAAGTTTCCAGTGCCATTATTGCCACCACTTTAGTCTTATTGGCCATCTTTGTCCCTGTCGGCTTTTTAGGCGGAATTACCGGAAAAATTTATCAACAATTTGCAATTGCGATTTCCACCTCCGTCGCATTTTCATCATTAAACGCTTTAACCCTGTCTCCGGCTCTCTGTGCAACATTGCTTCGCCCGTTGACACCTGCACAATCTGGCCCTCTGTTCTGGTTTAACCAGATTGTCAATAAGTCCCGTGATCGTTATGCTTCGGTTGTCGGCTTAATTGGACGAAAGGTTAGCGTCATTTTCTTATTAATGCTGATGCTGTTCGCGGCAGTCGGCAGTTTGCTGAACATCAGTCAAACCTCCTTTATTCCGTCGGAAGACCAAGGCGTTATCTTTATGAACGTCCAACTTCCTGAAGGTGCTACCCGCAACCGAACTCAAGCCTTTGTCGACAAGATTTACCCGCTCTTAAAAGAAGAACCGGGCGTTGACAACATCATGGGTATTGTCGGTGTCAGTATGATTGGTGGTTCGGGTGAAAACGTCGCGATGGTCATCGTTACCTTACATCCATGGAATGAACGCACGGATAAAGCACTGTCTTCATCCAATATTCTGAACAAACTGCGCGCCAAAGTCATCGGAATGCCGGAGGCTGAAGTTCAGCTCTTCGAACCGCCGGCAATTATGGGCTTAGGTATGAGCGGCGGCATGGACTACAGGCTGCAATCATTAAACACTAATGACCCGCAAAAACTGGAGACGGCATTGAAAGGTTTCCTGGCTAAAATCAATCAGGATCCTAACGTCCTCTATGCCTACACGACCTATACGGCACAAACACCGAATTACTTTATTACAATCGACCGCGATAAAGCCGAAGCCATGAAAGTAAATATCGGCAACATTTACAGCGTTCTGCAAAATTACCTCGGTTCAAGTTATGTTAATGACGTCAACTTCGGCACACAGGTAAACAAAGTAATGATTCAAGCGGATTGGAAATATCGTAAGGATATGGAAAGCATTAAAAAACTTCATGTCCAAAACAACAACGGCGAAATGGTTCCGCTGGAGGCTTTAATTTCGATGAATAAAGTTCTTTCTCCGCGCGTTGTTACCCGCTATAACCAATACCCCAGTGCTTCCGTTACAGCCGTTCAAAGTCCGGCTTCCAGTACCGGACAAGCAATGGATGCTTTGGAAACTTTATCTCAGTCACTCCCAGCCGGATTTAGCTACGACTGGTCAGGCATGAGCTATCAGGAAAAACAAAGTAGCGGCCAAATCGGTTATTTAATTATTTTAGCCATGACCTTCGCATACCTGTTTCTGGTTGCCCAATATGAAAGCTGGGCAACACCGCTGCCGGTTTTAACCTCAGTCTCGGTTGCTATGCTTGGCGCACTGCTCGGTTTATTTATCACCGATTTACCGTTAAGTATCTACGCCCAACTGGGATTAATTTTGTTAGTTGGTCTGGCTGCCAAGAACGCCATTCTGATTGTGGAATTTTCCAAAGAAGAACGCGAAAAAGGCTCCTCAATCATTAAAGCCGCAGTTACCGGAACCAAGGAACGTTTCCGCGCGGTATTAATGACAGCCTTCACCTTTATTCTTGGTGTTCTGCCAATGATTGTCGCTACCGGAGCCGGTGCCGCCAGCCGTATTGCCATCGGCGTTCCTGTTTTCTACGGAATGCTTCTGGGAACAGCCGTCGGCCTGATTGTCATTCCGTTGCTTTACATTTTGTTCCAAACACTCAGTGAAGCAACAAGTAAAAAACACAAAGCCTAGCAAAAACCCCGCTCTAATCAGCGGGGTTTTTCATTTTTTCTTCCATCTCTTTCAAATAGCGATCTCTTTCTTGCCGCGCTTTAAACTTTTCACAAATATCCCATTGCATTTTATAACTGGTCAAACTATCAAGTTTAGCCTGCTCCGTTTCAATAGCTTTATTCATTTCATCCAAAATAGGCAACAAACGTAACTGATAATATGTCTGAAGCAATTCAGCCCCCTGAGGAATTTGTTCTCGTGACGAAACTTTTACTCCTCTGATATCAGCAATAGCTTTTCTGACAGCCTCATCAGCCAAGGGAAGAAAATAATCCAAAGCCAATTTATTAATCCGTTGATGAACCTGCTCATGCCTAAGAGCAACAGAAAATTTACATAAATCATCCTTATATTCTTTCGCCACATAAATCATCGGCTTCTGATACCCCAAAAAAATCTCAACCTCATCCGCCAACACACAAATCACATCATCATCTATAGACCTCACCCTAGATCTAAGTTTTATCGAAGAACAAAGCCCCGGCTGAGCATAACCGACAGTCAGCCACCCCGGTTCTTGATTTTTTGTCTCTACCTGACTGACCACGGATAACGGCTGCGATAAATCATGTACCAATTTACCATAAGAACTTTTAAACGTAATTTGAGGCATCGGATTAATCGCATTGCAGGAAATAAACTCTCCATAATTCCACGCGCCGGCAGAATGACTATACAAACCCAAACACACAGTCAATAATGGGACGCCCCATCTTTTCATCCTATATCCTTTCGGAAAACATTTTTTATAAACTCAACATATTATCCCTTTCTTAAAATTTATTTACTACACTAAACAAAGAAAGGATTAACCATGAAACTATTTTTAATTTTATTTATGCTGCTCATCGTAGCTTCTCCGATTTATGCACAAACATCATCCGAAATATTGAAACAACAATATCAGGACAATGGTATTAAAGATGCTGAAACTCTACGAGAAACATATGATAAATTGCACAAACCGCTCTACCAACAAGCTTACGATGATTATCTTAATGATTTAGAATATATTTCACAACACGGTACAGCTCCGGATAATGAAGCATTATATAAAGATATCCTGATGATGAAGAGTAACGAACCGTTTATTTACAGCCATACAGAAGCTGATCAACACCTATTCTTCAACACATATTAAAATTTCAGACAAAATAATGTTAGCTATTGAACATCATAGAAACCATCATTCCGACCGTGCACTGCAAGAGGAGGAATCTTTTTGCCTGCAGATCCCTCTATACCCTTACTTTTAGTCAGAATGACTATAAAGCGAACGCTCCCACCGTGCGGAACTCGCTAAATCTGTATTAATAAGCCATTAGATGAGATTTTTGCTGTTCCGCCGACCGGTATCGTCAACAACGGCGTACTATGCCCAAAATCCAAATTCGCCCAAATCGGTAAATTTCTTAATTCCCGCTTGGTGGAAATGATATATTCCAACTGTTCGCGCGTAACTTTAGAACCCTTTTGAAAACGCCCGATAAGAATACCTTTCACATTGGCAAAATCCGGCTGATAGATAAGAGCCTGAAAATTGCGTTCAAAAACGGCAATATCCGAACCTTCGGTATCTTCAATAAACAAAATGGTATTTTTCGCAAAATCCGGACGGTATTTAGTCCCGAGCAGCAAATCAAATGTACCAAGATTACCGCCGACGAGAGTTCCTTCTGCCTCCCCATCATGTAACTTCCAATACCCCTCATTTTTGATAAACTGGCGATTCTCCTGATCTAAGAACCAGAGATCATCACTCCATTCCGCTGACGGTTTAAGAGAGTTGACCCTCTCCCCCATCAGCATAATTTTCAGATTCTCAAGCGTATAATCCGCCCCTTTCAGCATACCTAAAGAACTGAAATGGGGGCCAGAAAAAGTCACCAAACCGGTTTGAGCATAAATCGCGTTCAATAAAGCCGTAATATCAGAGAACCCACAGAAAACTTTCGGATTATCTTTAATCAAATCATAATCCAGATAAGGCAGCAACTGATTGGAATTGGCACCCCCGATAATCGTAAAAATCGCTTTAACATTTTTATCGGCAAAAGCTTCATGAATATCGGCAATCCGATCATCAACGGATGACGAGCCCATCATATCCCAGTTATCATCTGTCATATGCCGCCCGAAAGTTACTTTCAGCCCCCAAGCTTCAAATCTTTCCCGGGCAATTTTTCGAGCATCTTGCCCTATAATTTTAATTCCGCGCGCCGGAGCAACCACCCTGATTTCATCACCCGAAACTAATTTAGCCGGAATAATTTTTTCCATATCCAAACTCCTAAAATTTAATTATTTTTTCCACTATAAAACATATTTTTTCGTTTGCGAATAATTTTTTATTGAAATATTGAATTTTGAAACTATCATCAGAACAAAACATGAACAAAAAAGTGAGTCTTTATCATGCCATTTGCTTCTGCCGTTACCTATTTTCAGGAACACGATTTAGATTTAAACAACTATCTTCAACCCCATCCGCTGTCAACATACTTTCTGCGCATGGAAGGAGATGCTCTGTCCGGAGCAGGTATCCATAGCGGAGACATCCTGGTCATTGATCGCTCACGCACCGCCGTCAGCGGCAACCTGATTATTGCCGAAATTAATGGTGAACTGTTAGCTCGTCGATTGCTCATAAAACAAAAACAAACCCTGCTCGGAACAGACAATCCCCAACAACGCCCTCTCCCCTTACAAGCAGAAGATACTTTTGCGGTTTGGGGCGTCATCACTTCCGTGATAAGGAAATTACTTTAATGTTTATGCTGATTGACTGCGATAACTTTTTCGTATCCTGCGAGCGGATTTTTCAACCTCGGTTGAAAAATCGACCGGTCGTTGTCTTATCCAGTAATGACGGCTGTGTCATTGCCCGTTCATATGAAGCCAAAGAACTGGATATTCCCATGGGAATTCCTTTCTTCAAAATCAAATCTTTTTTGGAAAAGCATAATGGTATTTGGCTTTCATGTAATCATGAATTATACAGCAGCATTTCATCCCGTGTCATGAATCTGATTCGCTCCTACTTCTCGGAAATTGAAATCTATTCCGTTGATGAAGCCTTTGTACATATTGACGATCAAGAAGATTACACACATCTGGCTTTGATGATCAGGCAGGCTATTCTTAAACAAATCGGCATTTCCGTCTCTGTCGGCATTGCCCCCAGCAAAACATTGTGTAAACTCGCGGGAGAAATAGCAAAAAAACAAACTGTCGGAAAAATTTGCATCTTGGACTCTTCAGATAAAGCCACACCCCATCTCCGACAATTAGACATCAAAGATATCTGGGGGATTGGTCGCAATCTGAATAAAAAGCTTAATTTCATGGGTATTTTCACGGCAAACGATTTGTTAAATGCACCATTATCAATGCTCCGCACAAAATTCGGCATAACATTAGAACGTACCATCCGTGAACTAAACGGCATTCCCTGTACTCAAACGGAAGAATTAGAGCATCAGAAAAGCATTCTCTGCTCCCGCAGCTTTGAATCCGAACTCAACAACTATGAACAATTGCATACTGCTTTGAGCGATTTTGTGGATACGGCCTGCCGCAGATTACGCAAACAAAACGCTCGTTCCGGTGGAATTATCACATTTATTAACACCAACCGTTTTCGCACAAATCAGCCGCAATACAACAACTCACAACTAATCAATCTGCCATCTCCTTCCAACAATACGGCTAAATTTCTGCAGGCAATGAGCACCGGCTTAAAACAAATCTACCGACCGGATGTCTGTTATAAACGTGCCGGCATAATGCTCACCGGCATTCAATCCGAACATTGCCTGCAAACGGATTTTTTCCAAACACCGCAGACAGACATCAAAGAACGTCGTTTAATGAAAGTCTTTGATGAATTAAATAACCGAATGGGAAAACAGACAGTCCACTTCGGCTTCAAAACAACAAAACAAACATCTTTCGTTAAACATGAATTTCGTTCTCCTTGCTGCACCACACGCTGGAACGAATTGACCACAGTAAGATAAAACCACAAAAAACCTCAGATAATGAGATTAGTAATAAGATTTTTCGCTTCTCGCTAAATCTGTATTAATAGTCCATTAAATGAGGTTTTTATATTTTTTTAGTACAAAAATACCAAGTACTACACTCACACCCTGATTTCTGATTGACTTCATCTTTTATATCAGAAAGAGTGGTTGGAGCAGAAACGACAACATCATCACCCGGCTGCCAATCTGCGGGAGTAGAAACGTGGTATTCATCGGTCGTTTGGAGGGCGATAAGCAAACGCTTAAGCTCTTGAAAATTTCGTCCGGTAGAAAGAGGATAATAAAGGATTGCCCGAATAACCGACTGAGGATCAATGAAAAAAACGGCTCTAATAGCTTTGGTATCACTGGCTGAGGGATGAAGCATCCCATATTTCCTGGCAACCGTCATTTTTATATCGGCAATAACCGGATAATCTATTTTTACTTTCTGCTGTCCGTTAAAACGAACCTCATCTTCAATAGATTTTAACCAAGCCAAATGTGAACTGACACTATCAACCGACAAGCCGACAAGTTCTGTATCCAAACTGCGAAACTCCTCTGTCATTCGAGCAAAAGTAAATAATTCTGACGTACACACCGGAGTAAAATCTGCCGGATGAGAAAATAAAATAACCCATTTTCCGGCATAGTCTTCAGGAAAATTTATTTTGCCTTTAGTTGTCTCTGCCGTAAATGACGGAGCCGTATCCCCGATAAGCGGCATAGATGAACAAAATTTCTCTTTTAATTTAACATTCGACTTTAATTCCTTTGTCATAACAAAATCTCCGACTATATATGAGTTAAGGCCTTATAAAAATGTATGAATCATCAAATGGTTTTCAAGTTATAAAATCTTAATATTTTATATTTATAATAAACAAAAAATAAGGAGCTCAGATGAATCTTGAATGGATGATGGCAGCGGCCGGAACGCTGCTTTTATTGTGTGTTTATGCTAACCGCATTTCGATGCGGTACGGCATTCCGAGCCTGCTATTATTTTTAGGCCTGGGAATGTTTGCCGGAAGTGATGGTGCCGGCATACAATTCTACAACGCACGAATAGCCAACTACATCGGTACTTTCGCACTGACATTTATTCTTTTCTCGGGAGGATTGGATACGAAATGGAATGAAGTCAGACCGGCATTAGCCAGAGGATCGCTATTATCAACCGGAGGCGTATTCTTAACCGCGTTATTCCTTTACCTTTGCACTTATTATCTGCTGGGATTATCTTTTGAAGTTTCATTACTGCTCAGTGTCATCGTCTCATCCACGGATGCTCCTGCCGTATTTTCCATTCTCCGCTCTCAAAAAAGAGAGCTCAAAACCGGACTCAAACCTCTGCTGGAATTTGAATCCGGAAGTAATGACCCGATGGCCGTTCTGTTATCCATGGGAGCCATCAACCTGCTCTCAGATCCGGAATTCAATACTTTTCAAATGATGCAGAACTTTGTCTGGCAAATGGCTCTCGGTTTGGGTGCCGGCTATGCCTTCGGCCGAGTGGCCAGCTACGCGCTCTGCCGCTGGAATTTAATCTATCCCGGACTATATCCTGTTTTTGGAGTCAGCATTGTATTATTAACCTTCAGCTTGACTCAACTGCTAAACGGCAATGGCTTCTTGGCGGTATACATTGCCGGCATCGTCATGGCCAACACAGCTTTCCGCTACCGCCGCCACTTTATCAATTTTCAGGATTCGTTGGCGTGGATTATGCAAATTGGCATGTTCTTAATTTTGGGACTTTTGGTTAATCCGCACGAACTTCCCGGTGTTTTTCCCGTTAGCTTAATTTGCTCAATTTTCTTAATATTTATTGCCCGTCCGCTTGCGGTTTTCACCTGTCTTTATCAAAGCCAATATACCCGTGCCGACAAAATATTCATCAGCTGGGCAGGCTTCAAAGGTGCTGTTCCGATTATTTTGGCCACCTATCCCCTAATGTATAATTTCCCTAACTCCACCTACCTGTTTAACCTGATTTTCTTTTTGGTTATCCTCTCGGTTCTGGTACAGGGAAACTCTCTTCCTTGGGTAGCACGACGACTAAAACTGTACCAGGAAAATTAACCTTGCCAAAAGATTAAAAATCAGTTAAGATGTCGCCATCTCCAACATCTTACGGGAGCGTGCACTATGGTTAAAAATTTTTATATTTT
>CANDEX010000028.1 GCA_947383875.1 uncultured Azospirillum sp.
AGAAAATAAAAGCCGGCGACATTATTGAATTTTCTAACTGCTCTAATCTTTCGGAGAAATTCCGAACAACCGTCACCAAGCTACATTTGGCGCAAGATTTTACAGCGTTATGCTCACAAATTGACTGCCGAACGGCAGGCTTTTCATCACCGGTGGAACTGGCTGCCGTTTTGGCTGACTTTTATCCGCCGAAACTGCAGAAGGAATATGGCGTTGTCGGCATTGAAATCAGGCTTAATACTTAATAACCCAATAATGTTAAAATAGCTTGACGAGTTTGCGGATTATGACGACGCCAGGCACTGAACAGTAAAACTTCTTCTTCCGTTATCAGACGGCGTTCTGCGATTTCAATTTCAGCAAAAAAGTCTATGACCGAGATATTAAATACTTCCAGAATTTTTAACAGCCGCGAGCAGGAGATACGATTGACTCCTGCTTCATATTTTTGGATTTGCTGAAAGACGACCCCGATTTCACGCGCCAATTTTTCCTGGCTGAGACCACGTTCTTCACGAATTTGGCGGAGCCTTCGACCTAAAGATTTGTCGGTTTCTGTTATAATCACTTGTTTTATCCTTCAACATTTCCGCCATAATCAAAATGAAGGCGGCCGGAGAGCTGAGAAATCACATCTATAGAAATGACACTTTAGTCTTTAAGCTTAAGCTCTGAACATACACTAAAGTCTCCCCGGCCAAGTAAGCAATTATACTTAATAAAAGGCTGCCTGCTGTTGACTTTAACAACACTATAGATAAGAGCTTCTCAGGGCTCTTTAAATAGATTAAAGTTACTGTTGCTGTTCACAACAAGATATAAATAAATGATTTTTATTATTTTTGCAAAGGGATTTAGTTAATTATTCTACTTCTTTTATTAATTAATCCCTGCGTTAAATGACATATTTTCATCAATATAATGATGAATATTTTCTCCGAAAGTCTGTTTGATATAGGAGGTGACTTCAGACGGCTGTTCTTTAAATTTTTCAGCTTCGGCCTGAGCTTGCAGAAACTCTTCTATTTTCAACTTTTTCTCCAGATAATCACGCTTTTCCGCCGCTGATGCTATACCATAAACAGATGCAACGTTAAAAAGGATATGCGCACGATAAAGATCTTTAGTATACATTGTTCCTGCGGCCAGCATATTTCCCAGTTCCATCATTGCATCAACATCACCCTGATTAGAAGCATAGGTAAAATACTTAACGGCATTACCATAGTTTTTAGTTATCCCTAATCCGTTAAGATACATATATCCCAGCATGTATTCAGCATCAGCATATTTGGCATTAGCGGCATCGCGGATTAACACAAAGGCTTTTTTATAGTTCTGATCAACGACTAATCCCTTAAAATAAGCATAACCCAACATAAACTTGGCGGTCGGATTTCCGGCATCAGAAGCAATTTTCAACTGTTGAATTGCTTCTCTGGGATTATTTAAGGAGGAATTTTTAGTCAGATAAATGAAAGCGAGGTTCACAGAAGCTTCCGTATTTCCAAGTTGCGATGCCCGTTCAAACAACTGGGCGGCTTTCGTAAAATTCTTTTCCGTTCCGATACCGCTGAAATACAAGCTGCCCAGATTATTAATCGCAATACTGTCTCCCTGTGCCGCAGCCATATTATAATATGTAAAAGCTTTTTTATAATCTACATTTACCCCATCTTCACCATAAAGATACATATAACCAAGGCTAAGCTGTGCATCAATATTTCCTTCTTCCGCCTGACGGGTTACCCGCTCAATAAAAGATTCTCTGCGCTCATTGGGATTGGCTGTTAATTTGGGCTTATTTTTTTTCAAAAAAGAAAAATCCATAAAAGAGAAAATCCCTTTGTCATCTTTTTCTTCCGTTTCAGTTTTTTTCTGTTTTTCCTGTTCCTGAACGATACCCTCGCTAAGCGACAAAACAGCTTTGCCCCCTCCCACATTGTCATTCAACTCAAAAGAGGCAACTGCTGTTCTGCCGACCAACATAATCATACTGCTAAACAAAATAAGTTTATTCATTTTATCCTCGATGGTGCTGATGTACTTTACGGTTCAGCATTAGATTGTTTTTTCTTTGGGTTTGCCGATATAACAGATATTCGCGGTTCATCAACTGTTGTTCATTCTGTTTACGCGCTTCATCCGCCTCATTATATTTATCATTATAATCATCCGGCAACTTTCCTCGTATAGTAGCACGATAACGCGGACTTACAAGAAAATAGTTTAGCATTGCAAAACTTTGCAATTCCGGCGGTGCCGCGGTAAATTCCCGTTGCTGGTCAATAGCCTTGTAAGGACGGACAATAAAGTTATTTCGAATAAACTCCTGTGCTTCTTTGGTAACGGGAGCGGCGTTTAATGTTTGTCCTTGTTTGTAGATTTCTTTTTGCAATTTTTCGCGTTCAGCCTCATCCTGCGCTAAAGCAAATTGCTGCCGCAAACGACGGATTTTTTCTTTCTTTAGCCGAGTGTCTTTTTTTAAGGCGACGTCTAAAATAAAAAGATTATATTCATCTATTCCTCGGCGGTTAATGTTTTGAATATCCCATTCCAGCCAAGTTCTTTCCCGCTCAAGACGGTGACGACGTTCTACATCACTTTTATCCGTTCTGTTGTATTCATCAATCTTTTCACGAAGTTCCTCATAATGGATATGGCTTAACTTATCCGCCTTTTCCAGCAGCTGAACCTTGAATTGAATCTCAAAATACATTTTACCTTTTTTCAGGCATATTTTTTTATCTCTGTAGTTTTTTCTGTTTTCATTAAAACGCTCATCATGCGCAGAACCATTGTTCTGAAATTTATCTTTAGAACTGCAAATTTCAAAACCGTTCCCTTCCGTAAAACGTTTGATCACCGTTTCAATAGAATCGTATGTCGGCACACTGATTGTGCAACGCAAAATATCATGCAGCCGTAAGTGTGACGGAATCAGTGCCGCCTTTTTCTCACGATAAACCGCGCTGTTTGCACCGTATTTTTTCTGTAAATTCAGAACATCTTTTTCATAAGCGACATCATATTTTCCGCCTTTGGAAATTTTTGCAACCGCACGAACTACATTTTTCATTCCGGGTAACGTAAAAAGCATACGATTGTCTGACAAATCAGGATCGTCCGTCACCGGCGGATAAACTAAAAGCATTGAGTTATTGGGCGTTATGTATGTTTCTGAATAATTGGTTTCATCCCGTTCTCCGGGAGCTAAATCATTTCTCAGGCATTGGTTTGGTCGGCCGAGAACGTTTATCATCGTATCATAGAAATCTGCATAACTTTGCATGGAATCCATATAGTATGAACGCAAATAATCAGCCCCGGCAGAGGTAATCATGTCCTGTTTTTCTGCCCAATCAATATAGGCTATTGCCTTTTTATCCACGGCCTTTTGCAGGATGCGGATATCACTGTCTTCCAAAGAATAAAATGCTGCTTTACTTACAGGATCACTTCCTGCAAGCTGCATGGTTACACCGCCATCAAAGGGATCTGTTTCCCGCGGACCTTCATTAAGACGGGAAACATCCGGCGATGAAAATTCAGAGTATGTTTCTTCCATTGCCATTTTCTATTATCCTACCGTATTAATATACCTGATTTTTATTAAAAGTTCAAGCCCAAGCCCAAAAAAGGGGCGACCTCTCGGCCGCCCCTTTAATGTTTTTGTTCCGATTAGAACAATTTCAACACTGACTGCGCAGCCTGAGATGCTAAAGACAAAGAGTTAGTTGCCAATTGCTGTCTGGTTTGCAAAGCAAGCATGTTAGCAGACTCTTCATTCATATCCGCCAAAATCAGCTTGTCTGAACCTTCTTCCAGCACGTTAATCAGGCTCTCTGTAAAGTCTTCACGATTTTGAACGATTGAATAGTTGTTACCAAATTCAGATGCCATCGCACGCAAAGAATTAACAGCAGCCTCAACTTCAGTAATTGAAGCATCAATATCTTTATTCTCGCCCCAGCTTTCAACCCGGTTTAATTTCAAACCCTTGGTACTGGCATCAACACCTTTAATAACCAAGTTAGAAGAACGATCTTCATTGAAAACAACTGTTAAATCATTTTCCTGAAGCAGGTTAACGCCCTTATAGCCGGAATCTTTAGCCAACTGATCAATTTGATCTAAAATATCATTAAATTGTGTGACAGCTTTCAAGCGATTTTCGTTACCAACGTTACCACTCAGTTTAATACCAGCAGCTTCAAAAGAAACATTGGCAAAATCACCGTTGACTGATTTTACAACCACTTCACCGTCATCTGTTGCTTCGACAGTGAACTTTCCGGCAACACCATCATCTCCGTTATCAGCATCAATAGCAGCCTGCATTTTTGCAGCAACCTTTTCTGCATCAGTATCCGTTGTCTCCAATTCGACTTCCAGCTTTGTCTCTCCGATAGTAAAATCGAATTTTTCGGTAGCATCAACCGCAGTAATCTTTCCGCTAGAGGTTATGCTTTTGTTTGCTTCATCACGCGCACCATTAGCTACGGCTTTTGCCTGTTGAACAAAAGTAGTAATTGCTTCAATACCTTCGTTAGCGGCTTTGATGGTTTGAACCCCCTGCCCCATAGAATCAAGCAAAGCACTTAAGTCATTTGCTCTATTCGTCAAAGACTGAGACGTATAATAAGATGTCGGGTTATCTAATGCCGAGTTTACTTTTTTACCGGTTGACAAACGCTCCTGAGTCCGATCCATCAGGCTCTGAGTGCTCTGCAATGATAATAAGTTTGAACGCATGCTTGCGGTGAGTGAAATATCAGCCATTTTAATCTCCGGTTTTGTAAGTGAACAGCTGCTCATTTTGATGGCCGAAACAGCACCTGTTCTGCTAATACTATAATTCTGTTATATTATTTAATTATTTTTTAACACATAACAAGAAAAAAAATCGGATTAATCACAGGCTTATATACAAAAGTTGACCTTTTCCTATCCAAAAATGATTTTTCGTATAAAAAAAGCCGACAAAACTGTCGGCTTTTTTTTCGAAACATATTCTTATCAGAAAAGTCTCAAGACTGACTGAGCGGCAGAAGATGCCAAAGACAAAGAGTTAATCGCCAACTGCTGTCTGGTTTGCAGTGCCAGCATATTAGCTGACTCTTCGTTCATGTCGGCCAAGGTCAGTTTATCCGCACCTTCAGTTAAAACATTAATCAGGTTCTCGGTAAATTCTTCTCGGGTTTGGACAATCGAATAATTGTTACCAAACTCGGAAGACATTGCCCGCAAGGTGTTAATGGCAGCTTCAACTTGTGACAAAGAAACTGAAATATTAGTATCGCTTCCCCATCTGTCAGTTTTCAAAATATTTAATCCATTTGTTGAAGCATCAACACCTTTGATGGTGATAGAAGATGAGCGGTCTTCATTGAAGATAACCGTCAAATCATTATTCTGTAACAAATTGACACCTTTATAAGACGCATCTTTTGCCAATTGGTCAATTTGTGTTAAAACATCATTATAACGTTCTTGCTGTTTTAATCGATCAGCACTTCCTGCCGTTCCTGTAAAAGTCAGCCCAAAGAATGGCAAATCACTCGTATTATCTGTTTTAACTTTTGTTGCGCGACCTGAACCGGATATGATTTTGAAGCCATTTTTATCTGAGTTAATTTCAACCTCAAAATCACCAATTACTTTTCCATCTTTATCAACGGCTTTATTTAATTCTGCTTCAATTCTTTCAGCCATTTCCTCAATCGTAATGGTTCTGGCTTCACTGGTTTCAATAGCGACACGAACTTGCCCAACAGCACCTTCAATATCAAAACTCAATCCCTGAGCAACTGTCATATTCTCAAAATGCCCGACAGATTCAATTTTGGTGATAGCAGAATCCATTGCTTGGTTAGCAATAGCTTTAGCCTGCTGAACCAAGGACGTAATTGATGAAATAGCTTCATCAGCCGCTTTAATTGTTTGAACACCTTGCCCCATAGAGTCAAGCAGCGCGCTCAAATCTCCGGCGCGATTATTTAATGATTGGGCGGTATAATAAGAAGAAGGGTTATCCAAAGCACTGTTTACCTTTTTACCGGTAGACAAGCGTTCCTGTGTTGTATCCATCAAGCTCTGCGTTTTCTGCAAAGACAGCAGGTTCGAACGCATACTTGCGGTTAAAGATATATCAGACATTATTTTTCTCCGCTTTCTGTGAAGAGTTACCAGGCTTTACTTGCCTGTTTCCATATATCAATATTAAGTTATGAAATTTTATAAAACGTATGCAGGCCGGCAGTTCTCCGGCCTGCAATTATTCTCCATACTAGAACAGTTTCAAAACCGACTGAGCAGCCTGAGACGCCAAGGACAGAGAGTTAATAGCCAACTGCTGTCTGGTTTGCAGAGCAAGCATATTAGCAGACTCTTCGTTCATGTCGGCCAGGGTCAGTTTGTCAGCACCTTCGGTCAGAACGTTAATCAGGTTTTCAGTAAATTCTTCACGAGTTTGAACAACTGAGTAGTTGTTACCAAATTCAGAAGACATACCGCGCAGGGTATTAATGGCTGTTTCCACCTGAGAAATAGAAGCACCGATACTATCATTGGTACCCCAATCGGTAGCAGCTTCAAGACCCAAACCTTTAGATGAAGCGTCAACACCTTTGATGGTGATAGAAGAAGAACGATCTTCATTAAAGATAACCGTCAAGTCATTTTCCTGCAACAGATTTACACCTTTGTAGCCGGCATCTTTTGCCAACTGGTCAATCTGGCTCAGAATATCATTGTACTGCTGCAATGCTTTGGTACGATTTGCGTTACCGGCAGTACCGCTGATTTTGGCTCCGCCAACTTCAATCTCGACTTTAACCTCAGCACCTTTCGGTGATTTTACGGTAAAGGTACCATCAGCAAATTCAACGGTAATATCTTCAGCACCTTCAAACTTTTGAATAGCATCCTGAATAGCCGTTGCCGCATCTGCACCTTCAGCGTTCGCCGTAAGAGTTACAGACAGCTCCTGTGTTTTACCGTCAATGGTAATTGTACCTTTGACATCACCGGCCGCAACAGCATCTTTATCATAAACGCCGAAAGAAGAAACTTCTTTATTAGCTTCATCGCGAGCAGTATTGGCAACAGCCTTAGCCTGCTGAACGAAAGAAGTAATAGAAGTGATGGCTTCATCGGCAGCTTTAATGGTCTGAACACCTTGGCCCATAGAGTCAAGCAAAGCGCTTAAGTCGCTGGCACGGTTGTTCAAAGACTGAGCTGTATAGTAAGAAGACGGGTTATCCAGAGCACTGTTTACCTTTTTACCGGTAGACAGTCTTTCCTGTGTGGTATCCATTAAGCTCTGTGTGTTCTGCAAGGAAAGCAGGTTAGAACGCATACTTGCAGTTAAAGAAATATCTGACATGTTTTTTCTCCATATACTGTGGAATGTTAGTTACATAATACCCCATACTGGTGGTACAGTTTGTAATATATCATATTTTAGACACCTTGGCAATGCCTAATTTGTATTCTAAATTAAATTAACTAAAGAAATGGTTAATCAAAAAGAAAAAACAAGGCCGCTAAAGCGGCCCAAAAATCATGCCAATTCAATCACATCACCCTAAATTCAGGGCTTCTCCAAAAAGTTCATTTTCTTTTTTAACCAATTTATCGGCACTTTTGATGGCGGCATAAAAATCGTTATTCAACACACAATCGCTTACTGCAGCAATATATGGAATGAGACTCGGTGCCGCATTTTGCAAATCGCGCACATATTCCAAATACATTTTCTGGAGCTGAGAAGCATCTTTTGCCAAATACATCTGTTGAACAATAAAGTAGACGCGCTTGCTTGGCGTATTGGCTTCCGACTCGCGCAAAATAAATTTTTCGCGCAGGATAGGAACATTTCCTTCAATATAGAACCTTGTGCGCTCATTATCATTAGTAATGAGAGACTCGCCGATAATAATACTCTCATGGGGTTTCAGTTCGATTTTTAAAGGCATACAAAGCTCCTTAGCATACTGATGTTTTACAAATTTCTGGCTTATTATATAAAACTTTTTATTTTTTTTGCAAATCTTTATTTTCTCATGTATAACTTTATTAAATTAAACAGGGAAAGGAATCTTGCGTATGCCCGATATGTGCAAACAATTAACTAATGCTGAAAAAAGACTGTATATTCAGGCTTTAGCCTATGTTCTCGGCACTAATGGCAAAGACAACAAGGCAAAAGAAGATTATCTTTTGACACAAATTGCAGATGCAGGGCTTCCCGAATCGGCTTTAAAACAGGCCTTAACTAAAGGCACGGAAGAACAGCTGATTCAAAATTTACCGCAAATTGACGATACCAGAACCAAACGTTATATCTTCAGAGAAATGATTTTATTGGCTTTGGCCGACCATGAACTGACAGACAACGAAGTTGAAAGCCTGCATAAAATCGGTCGATGCATGGGCATTAACAATGAAAAAATCAATGATTTCTTTATCTGGGCTGCTCAAGGGGTTGAATGGCAGCTGGACGGCATAAAACTGGTTGAAGAAGATTTATAAAACAAGATTATGAGTAATTTTGAACCACCTATTATGACAATTAAAGGTGCCAAACTTCGTTTCGGCACCAAGCAGTTGTTTACCGACGTGGAATTATATATTAACCGCGGCGATAAAATCTGCCTGGTCGGTCGTAACGGCTGCGGCAAATCAACTTTGCTTAAGGTTATTTCAGGCACGATTGAAGCTGACGACGGCGATATTTTTCTTCAGCCGGGCGTGAAAATTTCTTATATGCCTCAGGATCCCGACTTTAGCGGTTGTCAGACACTGCGAGACGTGGTTTTGTCCGGATTGTCGGATGAAGAGCGTCATCAGGAATTTAAAGCCGATATATTGATTGAACAATTTGATATTCGCGCGGCGCAAGCTCCGGATGAAAGCTCCGGCGGAGAAAGGAAAAAAGCGGCTCTCGCCAAGGCTCTTATCGGAGAGCCAGATATTTTGTTGCTTGATGAACCGACCAACCACCTGGATATGCCCACCATCGAAAAGCTGGAAAAAATAATTAAAGATTTTCGTGGTGCCGTTATTGTCATCAGCCATGACCGAATGTTTCTCAGTAACGTCTCGCAGACAACATTCTGGCTCGATCGCGGTGTTATGCGGCGGAATAATAAAGGCTTTAAGTTTTTTGAGGAATGGCAGGATCAATGCATTAATCAAGAAATTATTGAGCAAAAATACTTAAATAAAAAAATTGAAGAAGAAACAGAATGGCTTCATAAAGGTGTTACCGCGCGCCGCAAGAGGAATATGGGACGCCTGCGTCGATTACAGCAATTAAGGCAAGAACGCAGAGAGCAGATTAAGCAAATCGGTTCGGTTAATATGGAAATCGAAAATACCGAATTCCGCTCTAAAATGGTTATTGAAGCCAAGCACGTTTGCAAAACTTTTGGAGAAAGAGAAATTGTCAAAGATTTTTCAACTCGCATTATTAAAGGTAACAAAATCGGCATTGTCGGATCAAACGGCGCAGGCAAGACGACTCTTATCAAATTACTGACCAAACGTCTGGAACCTGATTCCGGTTTTGTCAGGATGGGAAAAAATCTGGAAGAAGCGTATTTTGACCAAAATCGCCTGACGCTTGATCCGAAAAAGACATTATGGAAAACGCTTTGCGGCGAAGGTGATCATATCTGGGTACGTGGTCAATACCGTCATGTTGTGGCTTATTTGAAAGATTTTCTGTTTAAACCGGAACAAGCACAATGTCCGGTTTCGGCCTTATCCGGCGGAGAAAAGAACCGTTTGATGCTGGCCGTCGCTCTTGCCAAACAATCTAACTTTTTAGTATTGGACGAACCAACCAACGATTTGGATATGGATACGCTGGATTTGCTTCAGGAAGTATTATCCGAATATGACGGAACGGTATTACTGGTCAGCCATGACCGTGATTTTATTGACAGAGTCGTGACCTCTGTCATTTACATGCCCGGTGACGGCAGTGTCACTGAACACGCGGGAAGCTACAGTGAACTTCTAACGAAGCTGCAAAACAAACAGCCTCAAAGAGAAGAAAAGAAAACGGTAAGCAAAACCCCCGAAAAAAACATTTCCATTCCCTCCAAAGCAGCCAAACTCAGCTACAAGCAACAACGTTTATTAGACGTCTTACCCCAAACAATTGAAACTTTGGAAAAAGAAATCGATGATATTGAGCAGCAGCTGAGTGACCCTGATTTGTATACATCAAACCCGGAAAAATTTGACAGTCTCAGCGCACGCCTCAATGAAGCACAACTGGAAAAAGAGGATTGTGAAAATCAATGGCTGGAAATTCAATTACTAAAAGAAGAATTAGAGACCAAATAGACGGTTGAATTTAAGTGCGGCGTAACGTCGGTAAACACTGAGAGATCGACGACGTTTCAGTGTGGTATATTTATTGGCATACCGACGTTGCATACGTTGAAATGCCGGCTCTAAAAAGTGTTGCATCAGTTGCCGGCGACGGGGATGCCGAGTAATTTGATTATATGCCTGAGCAAACTTTTCCGGATGCGCACTGTGATGACGCGGCGGCCATGTGCCGGCCCAAACGGTATCCAGCATAAACCCTTTCCCCAGCGGTACGGATTTTCCAAACTTATCAGTTACATTTACACCACAATCAAAAACCGCAAAATGAAACGGATGCTTAAATAATTTCATATCGGCGGCAGCCAAAGTGACACCGTTTTTCAATGCATATTTATGAAAAGCTGTGCGTTTCTCTGCCAATTCGGCATCCGAACGAAAATCCATTCCCTGCAAAGCCCAAACATACCCTCCGCGAGATGAAATTTCAGCATCGTCTGACACTGCAGACAATTCTATTTGCGATGGGTTATAGCGACACTCTGCCGCTGTTCTGGCTTCTTTATCATGCTGTTGCAGAAAATTTTGCAGCCGAGACAGAAAGACACCGGCAAATGCAGGATTGTCCTTTCCGCCTTTAGAGCAATAAAGATTATGGATTTTGACATTCAAACAATCATCCAACAACTGCCATTCGGTTATCAATTCATATGATGACCGGGCGTTTTCTATATTTGTCTTCAATAAAATACCGGAATACAAACCTGCCTGTACCGCAGTTCGGGATATATCGACATAGTGCGTTTGATAACCCGCTGAAGACAAATCCAACGGCCAATGGTCTGCCGAAAGAGAAGAAATTTCAGATATAATTTCTGCAATGCCGTCAGCCATTTATTTGCTCTCCAAGGCCTCTCGAATAACCGATTGCAACGGAGTAACCAATGCTAATTCCTGCGGCGTTATCTGTTCTACATTAAGCCGCGCCTGCTGCTCGCGTATCATATTTTCAAGACTGCTGGCCAGTGAGTCTGTTTGCGGATCATATTGTCCGGTTTGCTGCTGTCTGGCTCGTAAAGCAGCTAACTGCTGTTCCAAACCATTTATCATCCGCTGGTTGTTTTGATATTGTTCCAATGTTTTCAATATGATACGTAATCGTTGTTCCACATAGAAAAATCGTTTGGGCCGCCATTTACGGCGTAACAACCATTTTTCTTCCTGCGGCGACAATTCATATTCCTGATGATTTCCGGTATTATGCTGAATGTAATCTGACCATACCGGTAAAAATTCCATCAATTCATCTTGGTTGATTTCAGTGGATGTTCTGTTGGGAATGGTCTCCCAGTCGATGGTATTTTCTGCCTGATAATTGTTATAAAACTGCATTCCACCCCAACAGAGCAGGCCCAGCAAAACAATCTTTTTGAAATTGAGTTTCATTTTACCACCGCAGATTAGAGACGACAAAATCGGGGTAAGCATCAAAATTAGTCGCCAATTCACGGGTTTTGGCAACGTCGGGGATATATCCTTCTCCCAAAAAATTAACATGAATGCCTTTGGAGACCAGAATAGATGACACGCCTAACAGATTTGCTCCTTTAATATCCGTCGCAATATTATCCCCGATAACGATGACAGATTCTTTTTTAACGCCGGGAATCCCATCTAAAGCATATGCAATAATCTTAGCATCAGGTTTACCTATGGTTATGATTTTACCACCTAAAACGGCATATTGTTCTGCTAATGCTCCCGGTGCCAAACCGATTTCTCCGTTACAGTAGGTTGATGTGTCATTACCGGCACAAACCAGAGGAATCCCTAAACCGGCTGCATGTTCAAGTGACGGCAGGAAATCATCCATTGCCTTAGCTCCGCAAACTTCACTCGCATACATAAAATCCGCACGGGACAAATCTTCCGTCCGTTGATAATTCAGGTTAGCGAACATTCCCATTTCCCGGCAGTTTCCCAGACAATAGTAAGTTGTTCCGAGAGCGGCAAATTCTCCCTGACGCGCTTTAAATTTATAATGCAGAATTTCTCCGGCCGTAACTATCGCATCAAACACCGCTACAGGAACTTTATTTTCATGCAGCCAGGCAACCATGCTTTCTACCCGACGTGCCGTATTGGAGAGCAAAACTATATGTTTACCATTCCTTTTCAGATTAATTAAGGCTTCCACCGCTTCGGTTTTAACGCCGCGGTCTTCTGTCAATATTCCGTTGCAGCCGACAACGACCGTATTATACGGTTCAATAACTTTAGAAATATTGACGATGGGTTTAATCATTTTTATCATTTCGACTCTCGGCCTCATATATCTTAAGCGACTTAATTTCTATTATCATACAGGAAAGATATTAAAAAAATGCTAGCAAACGCATAAAAAACAGGCACCACCACTAAGTGATTGTGCCTGTTTTCATCTAGTTCCTGTTGTTCAGTTTGTTCCAATTTTCCAATCCGTCAGTGTCTCTCAAAAATCGCCAGCCTTTACTGCCGTCGGGGAGAGAAAATTCATCACTGTAAAAAACCTCATCCCCTATGCGATACCACACCGTTCCGTCAACAACCAAGTAGTCATCTACTATTATCTGCTGTCTCAGACCTCGCTGAAGGTACCCACGCTGAAAACTTGACAGGATTTTTTCGTTCTTTTCATTTTGTTGAATAAAACACCTGAATTTCTCATTGCAAATCAGCATACCCAAACGAATGAGCTTCAATGACTGATAGTTTTCGCTGGGAATAACCATATCCCATTGCACCATGTCGGGCTGTTCATTCGACTCCCGGCTACTGCAGATGAAATTTCCCTCACAATACATCCAGTTGTCAAAAGTAACTCCGCCTGTGATACAAACGCCTTTGGTTTCGTCAATCCACCACAACCCATAACGTTTGAGAGGAGGGGCGGATTTTTTCATATCATGAAAAACAAGGTAGTTTCCGACACATTCGGACAGTTCATCCGTCTTTTGCAGACACTCATACATTTCGCGGAATATATTCCACTTGGAAAGAAAATACTTACCTTCACAATACACCACCTGATAACAGGGAAGCAAATTCAGATTCATAATTGTAGGTGTTAATGATTAAACAATAATATTACCTTGAATCTGTTTATAATGTCATTTGCTTCAAGAAGCAACAAAAAACGACAGCCTAAGCTGTCGCTTTTTGTCAATCAGAAAAATAAATCTCGTCGACCATTAACAATCTCGTCCAATTTTTTCGATAAAAGATACTTCATCGAATCATCGGTGGGGATTCTATGCAACTCTCTGCTGATAGCTGCAAGCCCTTTTTCCATGGTTTCCGGCGACGCGTAATCAAGCAGGTATTCCTTCAGAGTCAAAATGGCATTCGGCGTGCAAAATCGTTTTACAAAACCGGGAACGGCAAATTCCATAAAATGTTCACCGGTGCGGCCAAGACGATAACATCCGGTGCAGAAAGACGGCAGCAAATCAGCATCACATAGTTCGCCGATAACCGCATCTAAGCTACGATTGTCATTCAAAACAAACTGACTTTTTTTTCTGCCGGCGGTTTCATCTTTTTCGGCATAAGCCCCTACTCCGATATTTGAACCGGCATCGATTTGACTAATGCCGTAACTGATGGCCTCATTGCGCAAAGCCACAGGTTCGCGGGCGGTCAGAATCATTCCGGTATAAGGTACTGCCAAGCGGATAACTGCTATCATTTTCATGAACTCTTCATCACTCGGGGCAAAAGGCGGATGATTTGCATAATCCGTATTCAACGCCGGTTCAATTCTGGGAAAGGAAATCGTATGCGGACCAACCCCGAATTTCTCCTCCAGATGTATCGTATGATACAACATTGCCAGAGCCTCAAATTTGTGATGATACAAGCCAATCAGAGCCCCCATGCCGACATCGTCAATTCCGGCTTCCATCGCACGATCAAACGCAAACAGACGCCAGAGGTAATCAGCTTTCAAACCACGAGGATGAACCGCGCGGTATGTCTCTTGATGGTAGGTTTCCTGAAAAATCTGATATGTACCGATACCTGCTGATTTTACGGTTTTGAACCCTTTGATATCCAACGGTGCCGCATTAATATTCACACGGCGGATTTCACCACCATTCTCTTTGGTCTCATAGACACAACGAACGGTATCAGCAATAAATTCCGGGCTATATCGGGGATGTTCACCATAAACCATAATCAGTCTTTTATGACCAAGTTTTTCCAGAGAACGAACCTCTTTTTCAAGTTCATTCATCGTCAAGGTTTTACGCACCAATTCTGAATTGGAATGACGAAATCCGCAATAAGTGCAATCATTAATGCAATCATTGCCAACGTACAGCGGCGCAAACAAAACGATACGATTGCCGTAGATTCTCCTTTTTAACTCGCGAGCACCTTCTTTAATCTGCACCACAAGTTCGGGATCATCCGCATTAAGCAGCACGGCCATTTCATCTGGGTTAAGACGTTGCTTATCCAATGATTTGGCGATGATGTCTTCCACTTGTTTCCGGTCAGTCGTTTTACACCGTAAAAGGCGTAAAATCTCGTCTTCAGGAATGAATGATTTCAATCCTTCGACATTAATCTTCGGTAATGACATAATTGAAATAATTATAGAGTTAATAAATAAATTTATGGTTCTTACTCTATAACTATTCTTTGCAGAGTCAACGGTTATTTATGCCAAACGGCTCTAAAATCCGGTCAAGAACGCCTTTGAGTTCAGAAATACAGACCCCATAATTGGTTATCGCCGTACCGGCTGTTTCGCATTTATTAATCCGGGAAAGGATTTCTCTGCGATTGACCATACATCCCCCGCACTGAATAACTAATTTATATTCAGCCAAATCTGCAGGAAAATCACAACCGGAAACATGGCTGATTTCTAAGTCTGCACCGGTTTTCTTTTTTAACCAATTAGGAATTTTAACTCGGCCGATATCATCTTCAACCGCATGGTGCGTGCAAGACTCGGCAATCAAAACTTTATCTCCGTTCTGAAGATGACGAATCATCTTCGCACCTTCTGCCATTTTAATCAGATCTCCTTTAAAACGGGCAAATAATATTGAAAAGGTTGTACATTTGATTGTTTCCGGCGTTTCCGCAACCATTTTATCAACCACCTGAGAATCACAGATGACTAAATCCGGCTGATTTTTCAAGTTATCCAACGTACGGCGATAATCATTTTCTTTAGTCACAATGACGGTGCAATCATGGTCAAGGCTGTCACGAATGGCTTGTACCTGCGGCAAGATAATCCGCCCTTTCGGTGCTTCATAATCTATCGGCACAATCATGACGACCGTTCCGTGTCGCGGAAGCAAATCCCCCAGCAACGTCGGAGGATTCAACACATCATCAGGCGCGGTTTTGATAAGTTCGGCTTTTAACTGTGCCAAAACTTTGTCTCTGCTTGATATGTCTGTAGAATTAACGGCTATTCCCTCTCCGTCCGACGGATAAATATCTGCTTTATTAAAGATTTTAATCAACGGAATTTTATGTGCCGAAGCTTCATCAATAATTGTCTGTTCTTCACTGCCGATTTTGTTTCCTTCACAGACTAACAACGCCACATCGGCTCTGTCCAACACTTTGCGGGTTTTCGCCAGGCGTTGCTCAGCTAACTCCGTCGTATCGCCAAATCCTGCCGTATCCAGCCAGACGACAGGCCCCAGAGGAAGAAGCTCCTGTGTTTTTTCGACCACATCGGTTGTTGTGCCGGCAACGTCAGACGTAATGGAAATCTTTTGCCCGGTTACCAAGTTCAAAAAACTTGATTTTCCGGCATTAACCCGCCCCAGCAAAGCAATATGCAGACGTAATGATTTCGGTGTCGTTTCAGACATTTGACTTCCCTTTCTTATAAAAACCTGACAACTGTTTTATGACTTCATTAGCTATTGTCAACCCAAAAACTGCCGTAATGGTCGGCAGTGAGCCCAGAATATTTCTTTCTCCTTCTGCAGTAGGTATTATTGCCTCGCCGGGTAAAACAACCTGTTCATCAGAATATACGCAGGCTATATTTTTTAAATCTACCCCGCGGCGTTTTAACCTTTGGCGCAGTTGACGCGACAAACCACAATTTTTTGTCTGATTTAACTTTGCTAATTTTATGCAGGAAGTATCGGTCTTTAAAGCGGCTCCCATGGAAGAAACAAAAGGAATACCATTGGCACACAGTGCCTCTATCAAACAGCACTTTGGGGTTAAGGAATCTATCGCATCAATGACATAATCCGGTTTTAAGGACAGAAGTTCCGATAAATTACCGCTGTCGACAAACATATCTTTAACAACAATCTCACATTCGGGATTAATTTCGCGGACACGTTCGGCTGCTACTTCTGATTTTTTACGGCCGATAGTAGAAGATAAAGCCAAAATCTGGCGGTTGACATTCGTTTCATCAAAGCGGTCAAAATCGACCAAAATCAATTTGCCGATTCCTGCTCGCGCGACAGCTTCCAGCGCATAGCCTCCGACAGCTCCAAGTCCGACAACCATCACGCATGAGTGTTGAAGTTTATTAACGCCCTCCTCTCCCAGCAAGAGTTTGGTACGCATCAAACGAGGATTATCCGACATGAACAAACTCCTTTGAATTTTGGTAAATCTGAGCGGCAAACATCGGCAGCGGTTCCTGACGAAGCGCAGCAATCTGTTCTGCCAGTTTGGGAATATAAGACGGTGTCACCTCAATATTTTTCTCAGGTCCCTGATACGGACCATCCGTTTCCAGCAATAATTTATCTGCCGGAACCATATTAACCAGTTCTTCCTTATCCGCATTACGGAGAATTGAGGCCGAAAATGAAACATATCCGCCGAATCTGATAATTTTTTTCAAGACTTCCCGCTTGCCGTTATAGGAATGAAACACAAATTTTTCAGGCAGCATATCCCAATAATTTTCCAGCCAATCTTGTGCCTTAACAGCATGAATAATCACCGGACGTTTTAATTCTTCGGCCAGCAACAGGTGTTGATAGAAAATTGAATTTTGCGGTTCATCATCAGGATTTTTAATACCGTCTAACCCGCATTCGCCGATTAAAGCCTCCGGGAAGCGCGCCAAAAATTCTCTCAGCCGCGGCAGCCAGTCCGGCTTGGCTTCTTGCAGATACCACGGGTGCAGCCCGAATGCAGGAATAACCGTGCCGGGATATTGTTTGGCATAGCGGGCAACTTTATCCCAATCAAACATTCCGGTTGCGGCGCAGACGAGTTTTGTTACGCCCGCAGAGAGCGACTCGCGGACAATATCCGTTGCAAATCCGGTTTTATAATCTTGCAAATGAAGGTGAGTATCGATAAACTGCATGAAAATTTCCTATTTAATTTGTAAGGATAATAGGCAGAAATGAGTATTTTGACAAGACCGATTTTAGAAATTAACCTTGACAGTCTGGTAGAAAATTTTCAGGCTTTGCAGAAAATCTCCGGCAAAGCGACAGCGGCTGCCGTGGTGAAAGATGATGCCTATGGTTTGGGCGCGGTAAAGGTTGCCGAAGTTTTATACAAGCGTGCGAAATGTCGGCATTTTTTTGTTGCTCATGCGGTTGAAGGAAAAGACATCAGGATGGCGGCTCCGGATGCGCATATTTATGTTTTACAAGGAATGGGACGGGATTCTTTAGATGATTTTGAAGCCGCACACTTAATCCCGGTTATCAGCAACAAAGAACAGCTGAGCTATTGGAAAGAGCATCGTATTCCCGGAATTAAACCGATTATAAATATAGAAACGGGCCTAAACCGTCTGGGGTTTCGCGAATTTGATTTATCTGAAATGAGCGATGAAGACAAAAAAGAATTTTCAATGGTTATGTCTCATTTGGCTTGCGGTGATGCTCAGGGACACTTTATGAATCAACACCAGCTGGATATGTTTGTCTTTTTGAAAGAGACATATTTTCCTAAGCTTCCGGCCAGTTTGTCCGCTTCAGACGGGACATTTCTAGGGGAAGACTATTTATTTGATATGGTTCGTCTGGGGGCGGCAATGTATGGTATCAACACGGCTCCTTACCGTCAAAATAAAATGAAAAACGTGATAACCGTCAAGGCTCCGGTTTTGCAAATAACTGATTTGCCCAAAGGAGATTTTGTCGGATATTCCGCAACATACCGCGCTAATGCCAATCGAAAAATCGCTATCATATCCATCGGTTACGGTGACGGCATTCCCAGATCTCTGTCTAATGTGGGCAAAGTCTTTTTTAATCTGTGTGACAAACTTCATGAGGCGCGGATTTTAGGGCGGGTTTCAATGGATAATATTGTTTGCGATGTCACCGATATTAAAAATCTGCAAGTCGGAGACATGGCTCATTTAATCGCCGATTTTTATACCTTGGATGATATGGGACGTGATGCCGGAACCATCAGCTATGAAATCATATCCCGAATTGGCAAAAACACTCGTTTTATTCGACATTATCAGGGAGATGACAACAGATAAAAAAACACCGCCAAAAACGGCGGTGTTTTTTTTATTTATCTATTACAAATC
>CANDEX010000029.1 GCA_947383875.1 uncultured Azospirillum sp.
TATCAGCATAGTTTTTTTATCTGTCTAAATGAGGTAGATATTTAGATGTGGTTGTAAGTGATTCTCTTAATATAATAAAACCCTGCCGGAAACCAGCAGGGTTTTATTATCATTTCACATTCCAAAACAGTAACGAAAACCTATCCATACTTGGTAGAATTTGTATTTCATCTTATCCCCGCAACTGAGATTGTTATACTGTTGAAAGAGCTGCCAATAGTAAGCATATTCCGGACGATACAATAACTTTTGAGCCGGTGTTCTTACTTTATTTTTAGAAAAGTAATCATTCATCAGCTTGTCAACAGAACCATTTGCATGAGTACTACGACGTACGGCCAGCAAATCCCTCTCTTCTTTTGGGGTTAACTTGTAGAAATCCAACAACAAGCTGATAAGCTCTTCATTGTTGGTTTCAATCACCTGTTTTTTAAACTCTTTCAGGTTAGAATTCTCTCGCAATACCCCTCTTCCAGAGATTGTGAGATATTCTTTGCAAAGCTCTTTGCCGTTTGCGATTAACGTCTGGATAACTTCCGATGTATATAAATCTTTATACAAAAGAATCTGCAGTTTAATCAGACTGTCTTTTCCGCCTATCAAATAGGGAGCATAGTGTATACGCTCGGCTTGTGACATTGAATTTAAGAGTCTGGTTGCAGGAAAAATAATCCCCTGTAAAACCTTGATGTTTTTTTGCTCGGCAGTTAAGTTTGAATGTTCCATAAATTTAAATATTTAAAATGATAAGACTCAATAATTGATTATTGAGTCTGTTTTTACCATTCTTTTGCCTAAAGTAAAGCTTTATTTAAATTTCCCGGCAAATTCAAGCTTATCCATGCCATTGATGGTGGTTAGCTTCGGATTTTCTAGAATATTAGGTAATTCCATGCGGCGGAAAACACTGCGAGGATCTGCATTGTCAACAAAAGCCGTTACTTCTCCGGCTGCTGCACAGATGAAACGTTTGGAGGCAATACTCCAAATTTCCGCCACTTCATCGGCTGTTAAACCGGAATCATTGCTTGACAAGCCAAGTTCTACCAGTTTGGCTCCGCAATCGGTATGTTCTATGACCATTTTATCAGGATGAGCCGTTGCAAAGGCGAAAGCTTTGTCTCGATTTTCTTTAGTCGGCAAATAACTGACTGAATAAAGGACGGCTCCGTTTTCGGGCGTACTGACATCATAACTGCGCGCAACCTGCAGGGCCTTGGCAAATAAATTTTTCATCGGTTTTTCTTACTCTTTATTACATCTAACTGTCCATTGTTGACAATAATATCTGCGGTATCGTCATCACAGATTTCACCATCAAGAATCTTGAGAGCCAGCTTATTCTCAATCTGGCTTTTAAGCAAGCGTTTTAAAGGTCTTGCACCATAAACCGGATCATAACCGTTGTTGACAATCCAAATAAAGGCCGCATCATTTACATGAAGCTTAATATTTCTTTCTGTCAGGCGTTTTTCAATACCGGCAATCAAAATCTTGGCAATATCTTTAATATTATTCTTATCAAGACGATGGAACAGGCTGATTTCATCAATACGATTTATAAATTCCGGACGGAAAGAGGCCTTAACAATATCCATGACTTTAGCTTTGACTTTTTTAGGATCGTCAGCACCTGTCGCATTGGCCAAAATATCTGAGCCAAGGTTTGAAGTCATGATGATAAGCGTATTTTTAAAGTCGACCGTGCGTCCTTTGCCGTCAGTTAAACGTCCATCATCTAATACCTGCAATAAAATATTAAAAATATCGGGGTGGGCTTTTTCGATTTCATCAAACAAAATCACCTGATATGGACGACGGCGAACAGCTTCTGTCAACACGCCACCTTCTTCATAACCGACATAGCCCGGAGGCGAGCCGATTAAACGCGCCACCGCGTGTTTCTCCATATACTCAGACATATCTATCCGCAGCATGGCGTGTTCATCATTAAACAGAAATTCCGCGAGAGCCTTACTTAATTCTGTTTTTCCGACACCGGTCGGCCCAAGAAACAGGAATGACCCAATCGGCTGGCTGCCATCATTGATTCCGGCTCGAGAGCGGCGCACGGCATTTGATACCGCGGCAATCGCTTCTTTCTGTCCGATGACGCGCTTACCGAGAAAATCTTCCATATGTACTAGTTTTTCACGTTCGCCCTGAAGCATTTTATCAACAGGAATCCCTGTCCATTTAGAAACAACCGCTGCTATATTTTCATCATTGACTGTTTCATGAATATGGCTATTTGACGTTTGAGCACTGCTTTCAATAGCCTTTAATTTACTTTCCAGTTCCGGAATAATGCTATATTGCAATTCCCCTGCCCGTTCATAATGACCGTCACGTTGGGCTATTTCAGCTTCAATGCGGGCCTTGTCCAGCTTATCTTTAAGTTCGGTAACATCCGCCAGGCCTTGTTTTTCTTCTTTCCATTTGTCATTAAGATTTTTGGCTTTGACTTCCAAGCCCGAAATTTCATAACCAATTTGCTCTAAACGTGCTTTGGAAGCTTCATCCGTCTCTTTTTTCAAAGCTTCACGTTCAATTTTCAACTGCAATATACGGCGGTCTAGTTCATCTAATTCTTCCGGTTTAGAATCAATAGACATCCTCAGTCCGCTGGCCGCTTCATCCATCAAGTCTATTGCCTTGTCCGGCAGGAAACGATCGCTGATATAGCGATTTGATAAGGTGGCAGCAGCGATTAATGCGCTGTCAGAAATCTTAACTCCATGATGAAGTTCAAACTTATCTTTAATCCCGCGTAAAATTGATATGGTTTCCTCTACTGTCGGTTCATCCACAAATACCGGTTGGAAACGCCGCGCTAAAGCCGCATCTTTTTCAACATATTTTTTATACTCATTTAATGTGGTGGCTCCCAGACAATGCAATTCTCCACGAGCCAAAGCAGGTTTCAGCAAGTTAGAGGCATCCATAGAGCCTTCACTGGCTCCGGCACCGACAATCGTATGCATTTCATCAATAAAAAGAATAATACCGCCGTCTGAGGCCTCAACATCTTTCAGTACAGCTTTCAAACGCTCTTCAAATTCACCGCGGAACTTTGCCCCGGCAATCAGGGCTCCCATATCTAAAGCCAATAACCGTTTATCTTTCAGGCTTTCAGGAACGTCATTATTAACGATACGCATGGCTAGCCCTTCAACAATGGCGGTTTTGCCGACCCCCGGTTCGCCGATAAGTACCGGATTGTTTTTGGTGCGACGGGACAAAACCTGAATAGTGCGGCGAATCTCATGCTCTCGCCCGATAACAGGGTCTAATTTTCCTTCTCTGGCTTTTGCCGTAATATCAATGGCATATTTTTTCAAAGCTTCAAAATTTTCTTCAGAACTTTCAGAATCGGCAACGCGGCCTTTGCGATAATCATTAACGGCTTGAGACAAGCGGTCCGCGCTGATACCGTTATTCCGCAGAATCTCAAAAGCTTTGGTTCCCTCCGTCTGCGCCAAGGCCTGCAAAATACGTTCTGTGGTGACAAATTGATCTCCGGATTGAGCCGCTAACTTTTCGGCTTCTTGCATTACCCGCGTAAAATCCTGTGACATCAAGCTTTGTACTGCCGCTCCGGACACTTGCGGAATTTTGGCAACAGCTTCTTCCGCTGCCCGACGAATGTTATCAACATTCCCGCCTGATTTTCCCAACAAATCAGGAATGACGGTATCTTTGTCATCTAATAGTGTTTTTAAAATATGCTCGGGCGCAATATACTGATGTTTTTTCTGCGAAGCCAGATTGACCACATCCTGAACCACCCCTTTTGATTTATTGGTAAGTTTTTCAAAATCCATCATTCACCACCCTGTTTTACTTATTTATTCTATACTAATATATAGGTTCTGAATGGATTTTAAATCAAGTTCTTCACAAAAATTATTTCTCGGGACGGAGTTTGATAACCGTGATTTCCGACGGAGCAAACAAACGCAACGGCGGCCCCCAATAGCCGGTGCCGCGGGAAACATACATCTGACTGTCATTCACGTCATATAATCCGGCTAGATAATTACCGTTAGCCGGCTTTACCAGCAGATGAAACGGAAAAATTTGTCCGCCATGAGTATGCCCGGACAATAACAGGTCAAACTGGTCTTTGGTTATCATCTCTTTTTGAAAATTAGGCGTATGAGAAAGCAGAATTTTATATTGCTCATCTGATGAGTTATCCAGCGTTTTATCCAAATCAATTTTGAAAAACGGACTGCCCCGAGCGATGCTGACATCGGGAATTCCGCCGATATACAGTTCGGTTCCTTTTAGCGGAATGCCATAATTAAACAACGCCGTCCAGCCCAAATCTCCAAACTTAAACTGCCACGGCATTAAACCGTTGTATAGTTCATGGTTGCCAAAAACCGCATAAATACCTTGAGGGGCATATAAATTCTGCAAAGCATCCAGTTGCGGCAGCACTGCTTCAACTTTATCATCTCCGATATCTCCGGTCAGCAGAATAACATCCGGATCCAGAGAATTAACTTTTTCAACCAGTCGCTCAATCCGAGAAACGGGAACTGCCCGATTAATATGTAAATCGCTCAACTGAACCAAAGTATATTCTTGTTTAAGCTTGGGTGATGTCAACACAATCTCTTTGACTGCCGGAGTTTTTATTCCCTCATACAGTGCGTAAAAAGCGACAGCAAAAGTTAAAATAACCGTGCCGATATTAGCATAAGCCAGCGGCTGTGTCGCTGAGGGATTAACACTTGTTGACAGCGGCGACTTGAACAGCTTTGCTCCTTCATAAAGCAAAAACCACACAAAATCACGAAGCAAAATAAGTATCAGCAGGATAAAAGCCGTACCGAACAGAAAATAGCCAATATCAGAAATCCAACGAAAGGCTTCGGCTCCGACTAAATTATAGTTGCGGATACTGCCTATAATCATCGGCGCAAACCATGCCAATGTAATCAATATTGAGATTAAAACTTTAAGCACCCAAGGCAGTCCGCTGTATCCGACCAAAGTTTTGGCGGAAATTGCCGAAGCGGCTGCCGCTATAATAAAGGCTCCGATAATAAACATATTTCCTCCACAGAATTTCTGCGGCGGGTTTTATTCTGCCGCCGCTGCTTTCCGGCGATAGGCACGTTTGGTTTTTGCCGGAGTATCGTCATTTTTATTTAAGGCCTGAGCTTCACTGGTGGGAATTTCAATAACCGTAAAGGCTTTTTTCTCAGAAACACTCAGCGTTGGTTGATTATTTTCTTGTGTCGCAGATTTATCTTCCGCTGTCACCGGCTGCTCATTATTGGTTTCTGCCGAAACGGTATTCACCGCATTAGCCGGTTCTGCTGTCGGCTGTTGATTATTGTAAGATTTGAAATTTTGATTCTGGTTTTGGTTTTTCTTTTCATTAATCTCTGTAACAATCTTACGATAATGCTCGGCATACTGACGAAAAACTTCAGCCGTCACATAGTCGTTATTAGAAAGAGCATCTTTGGCCAATTCGTTATAGCGTTTAATTAAATCTAAAGCTGTCCCGCTGATTTTACCGGCAACAGAGTTACTGTCAAATTTATAGTTCAGGGAATAAATCTGGTTATTATAATTATTACGGAATTTGTTGTTTGTTCTTTTCATAAGTTTTGTACCACAATCGCTAAATGAAAAACCCCGCAGGATTTTCACGGTAAAATTAAAAACTATTCGTTTTTGGAAAAATTAAAAAGCACCTATAACTCATCGGAGCAATTATGGGCTCATAATACCCAAAAAAGTTGTAAATGCAAATTATTTTTTCAAAATTACACATCTATCTATTCCTGATAAATCAGGAACAATGCGGACGGGCTGCAATCCCTGCCCGGCAAAGATTTCATTCACCTCACGCGCCTGATCGAATCCGACTTCCAACACGACGTATCCTCCGACTTTCAATAATCGCGGTGCTAAAGCTGCTATCTGCCGATAATGCTCGAAGCCGTCAGCTCCGCCATCCAATGCGCTTAAAGGGTCATAGTCTTTCACTTCCGGTTCCAATCCGACAATATCAGCGGAAGGAATGTAAGGCGGATTTGAAATCAACATATCCAGCGGACATTGCAACCGTTGGCAAAAATCTTTGTCAAACCAACTGCCGTTTAGCCAAGAAACCTGCGTTTCTACCCCCAACAATGCAGCATTTTTCGCTGCGATATTCAGAGCAGCAGAAGACTTGTCTACTCCCTGTCCCCGCCAAAGTTTATTCTCCGCCAAAACAGAAAGCAAAATACATCCTGAACCGGTCCCAAAATCAGCTATATTTTGAGTAATATCAAAATTAAGCAATTTCAAGGCCTCTTCAACAATAATTTCCGTATCCGGCCGTGGAGACAATACATTCTCATCAACGTGAAAATCATATTTATAAAAGCCCTTGCTTCCGAGTATTTTATCCAAGGGTTTATGCGCCAGACGCTGCAGCAGCATTTTTTCCAAATCTGCTGTTTCTGCCGTTGTCAACGCCCGTCGCAACAGCACAGCATCATCTGCGCTGATTCCGCAAGCTTTTCCCAACAACAGGCGCGCCTCCAAACGCGGCGAAGAAATTTCAGCCTTTTCCAAACGGCAAACAATGTCATTAAGTAAGATATTCATTAATATTCAGACACAAAAAAACACCTCCGAAAAGGGGCGGTATTTTTATTTAGAATGTTCTTTCACTTCCAAACTAAATTCAACAGTATGCGAATCCGCGGTTTCTTCGTTATTTTTGACAGCACGGACAAAGCTCAAATGCTTAGAAATTTTTTCACGCAAAGGCATAATATCAAGCGTTTCGGAAAACTGTCCCCGATAAATAAATCCTTGTGTATTTTCCATTGCGCTCTGCGTATTCATAGAAAAAAACGTCCTCAAAAGTTTGAAAGTGCTGTATTATATCATAGTTATGCTTTTAAAGCAAGCTTTACCTGCTCGGAAAGATGCTCAAATGCTTTTTTTTCAATTTGACGGATACGTTCCCGACTGACCCCAAGTTCTGCGCCCAATTCTTCAAGCGTAACAGGATTATCCATCAACATCCGGCGGCGGATAATATAACTTTCTCGTTCATTTAACCGCTGCAAGCAATTCTTTAAAATTTTCTGCTTATAAAGTGCTTCTTCTTTGTTCGCCAGACGCGCTTCAATATTTTGCCGGCTATCCACCAAAAAATCTATTTGTTCCTGAGTCCCATCATCACCGGCAGCAACATTCAAAGATTTATCTCCGCCGATACGCTGATTCATTTCAATAACATCCTGCTCATCAACGACCAGTTCGCCGGCAATCTGCTTCACAACAGCCGGTTCCAGAGCTTTATTTTCATATAAACCTAAACGCGCCTTAATCCGACTCAGATTATAAAATAATTTTTTTTGCGCGGCAACCGTACCTATTTTGACCAAAGACCATGACCGCAAAATATAGTCATTAACAGCAGCCTTAATCCACCAAATCGCATAAGTCGATAAACGAACTTTCTTTTCCAGGTCAAACTTTTTAACAGCTTGCATCAACCCGATATTTGCTTCCGACACAATATCTGCCAAAGGCAGTCCATAACGACGGTATGTCAATGCAATTTTGGCGGCCAGACGCAGGTGAGATGTTATTAACTGCTGCGCTGCAGCCAGATTCCCGTTTTTCTTAAAGTCAATAATCAGGTCGCGCTCTTCGCTCTCTGTCAATACCGGAAATTTTTTTATCTTTTCAAAATAGGCAAATAAGCTGTTTTCCTCAATGACTAAAGGCAGCTTGGAGCTGTTTTTTACAACCATTACATTTGCATGACCCGTCATATGTTATTCAACCTTCTTTCTTGCTAACAATATAGACAATAGATATAGTTTCAATTGTGTTTTTCAATATATCCGAATGAAAATATTATCCTTTTTTTCATAAGAATCAATATCAGGATTCCGTTTGCTGCGGATAATTTACAAAAAACTCTTCATTATCGGGAGCTACCGGAACAAAATTCAAGATGCTTACCCGAATATCATAGGCATAAGGATAAATCAGGAGATAAATATCTTCGGCAATCCCTTGCCCGCTATTTTTACATAACCGCAGCTCATTATTATCCAATCCGTTGTTAATTTTAACCATCAGCAGCTTATTGGCGACATTGAAATCGTCTTTAGACGTAAATCCTTCCGTTTGAACTTCGGTAAACTGCTTAAGATTTTTATACAGCAGGGCTTGGCGGCGTTTTTCCAAAATGCTTGAAACAGGATGTTCCTTATGATATGCGCTGACTTTTGCCAGTACCAGCTTTTTCAGTTCTTCATCTCCGCAAGTCGGCAAAACAGGTTTAGCAACAGAAACAATTTCCGGTTCAGGTTCCACTGTCGTATCTAAACCGACAATGTCATCATCAAGCGAGGGAACGGCTATGATTTCCTCCCCAATAGCGGAAACCGGTTCTGACACGGCTTCAGTCGCGTCATTCTCCGCAGCCTGAAGCGGGTGAACCATTAATGCAGTCACAGCAGCCAGAACCAACAATCCGCGCATCATTTACACTCCTTGAAAATTAGAAGTTAATGTTATTAGGCGTTCTCGGGAAAGGAATAACGTCTCGAATATTGGCAATTCCCGTTACCAACATCATCATCCGTTCAAATCCCAAGCCAAATCCGGCATGAGGGACAGAACCGTATTTCCGAGAATCGAGGTACCAAGCATAATCTTCTGCTTTCATCCCCATTTCCTCAATTTTTTTAACCAAAACATCATAACGCTCTTCACGCTGAGAACCACCAATCATTTCGCCAATTCCCGGCACAAGAACATCCATCGCGGCAACCGTACGACCATCATCATTAAGGCGCATATAAAAAGCTTTAATCTCTTTCGGGTAATCACGAACAATTACCGGACGTTTAAAGTGAACCTCCGCCAGATAACGTTCGTGTTCGGTTTGCATATCAATCCCGAATTCAGGCACATATTCAAATTTATGTCCGGAATTTTTCATAATATCAATTGCTTCGGCATAAGTAATACGCGCAAAACCGTTATCGACAATATTCTGCAATTTGGCAATCAGCCCCGGTTCAATGAATTTATCAAACAAAGCCAAGTCATCAGGGCATTTGTCCATAACGTGTTTCACACAGGTTCGAACCATGTCTTCGGCCAAATCCATATCATCGTAGATATCGGCAAAAGCCATTTCCGGTTCAATCATCCAAAATTCGGCGGCGTGACGAGTGGTATTGGAATTTTCGGCACGGAATGTCGGACCGAACGTGTAAATATCTCCCAGTCCCAGCGCATACATTTCGCCGTTTAATTGGCCGGACACCGTCAGGTGAGCTGCCTTACCGAAGAAATCCTGACTATAATCAATCGACCCGTCAGGCAATCTGGGGATATTATTCAAATCCAGCGTGGTCACCTGAAACATTTCGCCGGCACCTTCGCAGTCAGAACCGGTGATAATCGGGGTATGAACATAGCGAAAACCGCGGTCGTTGAAAAACTTATGGATTGCAAAAGACAACTCCGAACGCACCCGGAATGCCGCACCGTATTTATTGGTACGCGGACGCAGATGGGCAATGGTACGCAAATATTCATCAGTGTGTTTTTTCTTTTGCAACGGAAAATCATCCGGAGCCAGAGAATAAATTTCAATGTTATCAGCAACTATTTCATATTTTTGATTGCCGCCTTTTGAGTCAACCAATGCACCCGTAACCGCCAGGGATGAACCGGTCGTAATCTTTTTAACATCTTCATAATTACTTAAATTATTGTTGGCAATAATCTGGATATTTTTAAGAGATGAACCATCGTTTAATTCAATAAACGAAAAATCTTTAGAATCGCGGCGAGTTCTGACCCACCCCTTAACCAATACTTTATCGATTGGCTGGTCAGCATCAATCAGGCTGACAATTTTAGTTCTTTTTAACATCTTTTAATTTTCCTCAATTATTACCTTAAATGACAAGGCGCATTTATTCTTTTCGGCAGTTTAATCTGCCGCAGCAGTGAATATATATCACTTATCTTTAATTGTCCAGCATTGACAAATAGTAATCTATGGATAAATATAATCTCATCTTTTAATTTTTTCGAAAGGGTTTTCGATGAATAAATTATCGTTTTTATTTGCTTTGCCTGTTGTTATTTCCGGTCTTTCCGGTTGTGCCAGTGATATTAATTCAAATTATTACAGCACCAGCTCCGTTGGCCAGCTCAATCAGGCTCAGGGCTGCACTGTCGTTTCCGTTCGTCCGATTAAAGTCTCAACACAAAATGGCGCAGGAACGGCTATCGGCAGCATTGCCGGCGGTATTGCGGGGTCACAAATCGGCGGAGGCAGCACGGCTCATCTGCTGGGGGCTGTCGGCGGTGCCATCTTAGGCGGTTTTGCCGGTGATGCTGCTCAACAAGGTCTGACCTCTCAACAAGGTTATGAATATATTGTCCGGCTAGATAACGGAAATACCGTTTCAACAACTCAAGGAACAGATGTTTTATTAAACCCCGGTCAACGTTGTCAGATTATCTTCGGTAATCAGGCCAGAGTTATTCCAAATTAAAAAAAACGGGAGATTTTCTCCCGTTTTTTTAATTATCCAGATAAGAGGAATTTTTATTGACGGTATAAATTTGTTGCGGGTTCGGACGATTATAATAGGCGTAAATCAAATTAGACAGTTTATTGCTTTTCCATGGATTAAAATCGCCAATGATTTGGCGTTGGAGGTTCTGCGGAAAAACCGAGCGCAGCGTGTTATCCAAATTCATGCTGAAATCAGAAGCAAAATCAGGACTGGCAATCAAATTCATGACAACGATGCCCTCCGGTGCGAGATGATTTTTAACCCGCAAAAAATATTCCCTTGTCACCAAATCTTGCGGAATAACTCGAGCGGAAGAATAAGTATCGAGCACAATTAAATCATATTTTTCAAGACTTTCTTTCAAAAACTGGTTAGCATCCTGAACTTCAAATTTTTTATTGGAACCGAGTTTGCCGTTCAGAAAATATTTTTCCGAAAGCGGCAGCAGAACTTTATCAACATCGACATAAACATAATTGTGGAAATCATCATCACGCCCCAGCGTAAAGCCTCCGGCTCCGAGTATTAACACATTCCGCGGTTTATCCGACGGCAATGTTTTGATAAAGTTATTTTCAATATATGAAATATAGGGAAAGAGCAAAGTTTCATCTGTGGAAATTTTAGAAGAAGAGCTGCCGTTAATTGACATAAAACGCGATTGTCCGTCATCCGTCTCAAAAATTGAAATGGTCGAAACGGCATTATCCTCAACGATATAATAAAGCTTATAAAGCAGTGAACTGCGATTCAACAGCACTGCGGCGACAATAATCATACCTAAGCCGAAAAAGTTAAACTTTTTATCCAAAAGCACGGCTCCGAGCACACACATTATTACCACCAAAACTACGGTATAATTAACACCAATCAGCGGCATCAAAAGCAATGTGGAAAGAATTGACCCAAGCACGGAACCAATCGTATCCACCGCCATCAGTCTGCCGGTAAAATTACGATTATATTTATGCAAGTAGCGACTTAACAAAGAGGTAATTTTACCAAATAAAAATGACGGGTAAGACAGCATCGCTAAACAATAAATGAAGGTTTTAACGATATTACCGGTCAGTCCGAGCCAATCCATTATTGAGAAATAGAAATCAATCAATACATAACTGGCCGCCAAAATCGTCAAAACACCCAAAGAATAAAAGGAAGAAATCGCTGTCTGACGGACCGCACCGCGCGACAAACGATAGACCGAACCGGCATAATACCCCAGAGACATAAAAGCCATAATGACACCAATGACTATAGATGCAGTGACTGCCGTGGCTCCGACAAAGCTGCTTAATTGGCGCAAGACAATCAGCTCCAACGAAAGGCTGGCAAAACCACCGATAAATACGGCGGTCAGCAAAATAAGTTTCAAACGGCGGGTCATCCTTTGACTTCCTTCAAGACTGTTTTTCGGTTTATTATATTCATTAAGATTAAATAAAACGCTAAAATGATTCCATGGCATAACTTTTTTTAAAACTGGACTCTGACTGACTGCCCTTTTATCCTATTGGCAGATTGCTAACTGAAAGGATAAACTATGGTAAAAATCGTAGCACCCAAAGTAGAAGTGCTAACACCTCTGGATGGCGATGCCATTCTTAAACATCTGGAATTATGTGCCCGCAATTGTTATAAAAGCGAAGATAAAATTACCTCTGATTCCGCTCAACTGATGGTGCGCAAACTATTGGAAATGGGGCATGAGGCTATGATTGAGCATTATAACCTGACAGTTAAAATCACTTGTGATTTGGGTGTTTATAAGGATTTGACCCGCCACAGACATGTCTCCTATGCTATTGAAAGCACTCGTTACTGCAATTATTCAAAAGGCAAATTCGGTAATGAATTATCTGTCATGAAACCATGCCATATTAAAGAAGAAACGCCCGAATATCAGCTTTGGCTGGAGACTATGCAGCAAATTGAAAAGAACTACAATGCCATGGCAGCTTTAGGCTGCAAACCGGATCAGTTGCGTATGCTGCTGCCACACTCTGTTAAAGCGGATGTTATCATGACAGCCAATTTGCGTGAATGGCGGCATATCTTTAAGCTGCGCTGTGCTCCGGCGGCGCACCCGACAGTACAAGAAATTATGAAAATGTTGCTTGGCACGCTTAAGCGCGAAATTCCGGTTATCTTTGACGATATTCCCTATGGCGAAACGGAAAATGCCGCTGCAGAATAAATAGTGATAAAAACAATGCCCGTTAAAACGGGCATTGTTTGGTTAAATTGGAAAAATAATAACATTGTTATCGACACGTACACTGTCACCGATTTCAAAAAAGCATTTGTCATCAGGATTATTCCTGGCATCTTGCAGCGAAATCTTTTCTCCGTTGTCTAAAACAATGTGTGTTTGTTTGGTTTGAACACCAATATTTTTCCTTAATAAACTATCTTCTCTTATCTCCTCTGTCTTTTCGGTAACCATGATATAGCCGATGACTTTATGAGGGCGGGCGTGTCTCCATTGGTATTCGTGATAAGCCTCTTCGCAATACACCCATCCGGCGACACAAATACAAAGAAGGAACAATATTCCTATCAGGTTTTTACGCGTGATATAAGTTCCCCACCAAAGCTTCCAACGTTTTTCCCAAAATAAAACCTGAGAAAGGGAAATGCATCCCCAAATAACTATTAATACCGGATCTTTTTCATAAATTCCCTTCAAGAGAAAGCCTAATGCTCCCAGATAGAAAAGGAAAAAAAAGAAACGTATTCCTGGCGGAGCCGTTTTGCGTCTTATAAGCTTTTTGCTCCAGAAAACCGCTTGGCTGACGAACGCCCAGTACCCTACCACGAGAAGAAGCAATAGGCACAAATAAGAAAGAATTTTAAATAACATAATGTTACGATTTAGAAATTAATAATTAGAAAAATAACTGTTTAACAGTTTGAATGTATATCCTTTTTTAACCAGATGTCAATTATTTTACAGTTGAGCAACAATTAGGGACAGCACATGGAAGATTTAATCAACGGACGGTGCGGATGGACTGGCACAGATGACCTATATATCAAATATCATGATGAAGAATGGGGCAAACCTGTCTGTGATGATAAGGTTTTATTTGAATTTTTAATTTTGGAAAGCGCACAAGCCGGATTATCATGGATTACCATTCTGCGCAAACGTGAAGGTTATCGGCAGGCATTCTGCTCTTTTAACGTTGCTCAGGTTGCCCAGATGACTCCTGATGATGTTAATCGTTTAATGGAATTTGACGGCATTGTTAAAAATCGTTTGAAGATTCAATCTGCTATTCATAACGCGCGCCTATTTATAACTATTCAGCGGGAATTTGGCAGTTTTTACAATTACGCCAAATCTTTTTTCTCAAAACCATTGCCAATTATCAATCATTTCAAAACGTTAGAGGAAATTCCTGCAACATCTCCAGAATCTGACGCCATGAGTAAAGATATGAAAACACGCGGGTTCAAGTTTTTCGGTTCAACAATTTGTTACGCTTTTCTGCAGGCCACCGGTTTTATAAATGATCATTTAGACGGCTGTAACAGTAAAATCCAGACATAACAAAACCTCTCTTTGCAGGAGAGGTTTATTTTAAGGTCTCTCATCGTTTCAAAATGAGATAGGACCAAACACTAGCAATGCCGCCAACGTCTTTATAGTATGCACCTTTATAATGAGCCAAGACCGGAAGGCCATGTATTGTTGCCCAAAACCATTCATCGTTTAATGGCGTATCTCCGGCCTTTACTCGCAAATTGGAAACCGCTTCCCAATTTTTCTGCAAAAGCTGGACATCCTGCCAGTTTAGCATTTTACCACCCCATCGCTCCACATAGCGTAACAAAAGAGGCGGATTTATGTCCCCTTGCACTCGGCTGTGAATGACCAAATCAGGACTGATACGATAACCGATTATCCTGCCGTTTTCAGGCAAAAAATCCGTACTTTCTCGCAAGTTTTCATAAACATAGCGCGGTTCAACATAGTCATCAACTTTGTCCGGCAGTATTCCGTCCCATGTGGGTTCTCCGGCCGGACCGGTATATATTCCGGGCGCTCCTGACAATTCCTGTCCTGTTCTTTTCCTAATACGCACAACAATACAAACTGAATAAACAGAAAGCGCAACAAAAATAATAATTAGCACAGTTAGCACATTTGACATAAATATACCGGAATATTTATAGAGGCTTATGTGACCGGATCCTCTGGTTAAACAAAATAATTAAAAATCATTACTTTTATACATCTTGAGCCTCCAAAGTCAACCCCTTACCCAGCTTTTGAAAAAATATTGACTTCGTTTGAGGTTAATATTAAATTCAGGCAAAATTTATTATTTACTAATTATTTTATTATGGAACAAAAATTGACAGAAAAGGCTATTGCCTTATTTCAAAATGAATTTGGACAACAGCCGGCGAATCTCGGTTATCCGGTAATTGACATTTACCCCAAGCAATGCAGCTATTTATACGCTCAAAGCGTAAAAGCGGCAGAAGCATATAAAACGCAGCAAAATATTTTGAACTGGATTATGCGTTTTTATTTGTTTCCGCTGTTTGTTAATGTCGTTATCGGTTTTACCGGAATGTGCAAATTCCAAAACTTTACTCATCCTCTTGTCATGGGGACGATAATATTTTTCTTCTGCTGGGTCATTTTACTGTTGGTTCTTTGGCATCTGGCGGCAAAAGCAGATAAAAAGCACAGAGGTAAAGTTATATGGCTAAATTATTAATATAAAAAAGCAAACAGCTTTAACGTGTACAGTTCATCCCGCGACAGAAACGGCTATATATACAGCTTGTTTCACCCGCGGGATTTTTGTTTTCAGATTGATTGCTAAATCGGCGGACGAAAGAAATCGATTGAAAACCATTTTGTTTTTTTTGTAATCATATATTTATGAAATAAAGAGCAATTTGTTTGGGCAGAAAAGATAAGACAATAATGAAGTTTATTTCGCTTTTATAACGGCGCAAACGGCAACCATCTTTTGGATTACCGTTTGAAATAGTAGTGTTTACCTCTCAGTTTACATCCCTAATTTGTATAAAAAACTTTTGTCAGAATTTTCCATGCTCCATTATCTTTGAGCAACAAGAACATATCGGAAAATCTGGCTCCGTGCCAGTCATTTGATTCAACCTTTGCATAAGCTATATTGCCTGCAATTTCAATGGATGTAATCTCTGCTTCAATTTCCGGTGCTGCAGGATTGTTATCAATATAATCAAACAGTGCGTTTATCGTTCCTCCGTTTATTATCCCGTTATCAGCGTTATACATAATTGCATCTTTATGAAAAGCCGGTTTCATAATCTCACTTTTTCCTTGTTTTCCAGCTTCTAAATATTTATTGATGGTTTCTTTAACTGCTTGATAATCATTAACAGAAATCATTGCTTTATCCCCATTGTTTTCTGAAATTTATTGTACGCTTAAATACTGTGATATATAGTACTCAAAGTCAATACTAACAAATTTGTTTTATACTAACCGAAAAGAGAGTGTAAAATGGAAAGATGTATCACCCCAAATACCAAACTAGAAAATACCGGATTTGGCTACACATTATCGCTTATTGGCGGAAAATATAAAATGATTGTGCTATACTGGCTCGGTGAATTCGGTGTTTTACGCCACAATGCACTGCATAGACTTATTGATAAAATATCATTTAAAATGCTTAGCACAACATTAAAAGAATTGGAACGAGACTGCTTGATAAATCGTAAAGTGTATCCAGAACTCCCTCCCAAAGTGGAATACAGTCTGACAGAAAAAGGCAAATCGCTTATTCCGATACTTTTTGCCTTATGCGAATGGGGTGATAATCATCGTCCGAATTTATAAGGCAATTATAATTTTTTCATATCATGTGGCCCCCCACACAAGGAAAGTGTGTTGCAGTTGGTGTTGCGTGGCTCACAATTCACGAGCTTAAAACACCAACATTAGATTTCTCGTTTTTTAGAATTGTCAACTTCCAATGTAATATACTCCGGCGGAATATACCCTTTCGTTAAAACAAGCATATAATGCTTAATTGTTGCCCACGGCGACAGCCCTTTGTATTCTTCTTTCTCGCATAAATGCCAATCACAAGGCTCTAAATCAATCCCTTTCACACCATCTATTCTGTAAATATTTTCATGGCTGGCGTCACTTAAAGCGGTTTGTCGTAAATCTTTACAATAAATAGCGTCTACAAGACCGTCGTCAATTAGTTGCTGAAGGTCAAAAGAAATAACATCAGCATGATGAACAAGATAATTCAAATAAGGATGCACATAATTTTCTATCGGAGCAATCTCTGTAATAACACAAATTGACCGCAGTCGTCCTTCAAAGGTTCTCTCTAAATAAGCTAAAATATCATCAACATTTTCAGATTTTGCACTATGCTTATGTATCCATACCGCATTTTTATAATGTTCGCTATTTTTATCAAACATTGCTAAAGATTTATATCCCTCCGCTTTGATACTTTCATACGCATAAGTATAGAGATAAACTTTCATAAAAACACTCCTAAAACTAATTTAGTTTACATTAGTCCCTAAATTCAACGAAAGCAATATTTCTATAACGCATTTTAAAACAAAGACTTTTACATAAACGAGTTCGGAAAACCTTCCCAAAATGCCATTTTCAAAAAATGAACATTCGAACTCGCTGAAAGCCTGGAAAATAAAGAAAAACGGCAGGTTTTTATACCTACCGTTTGTATTGGTGATCCCAACGAGATTGGCTATTCGCTACGCTCATGTACGCCGTCCCTTTCTTCGTTCGGTCTCGAACTCTACTCGTTCGACCTTGTTGGATTTCACCACAAAAAACCCTCCTTATGGAGGGCTTTTTAGTGGTGATGCTTAACTCACAATTTCCGAACAGATTTTTATTTTGAGCGATATTGCGCAAGTTTTGCCATCGAAAACGCTTTATTATGAACATTTTTAATTTCTTTTCCCAAATCTGTATAATGAACCTTATCTATCCCTGTTTTTTGGGTAATTTGTTGCTCAACATATTCCTGAAGCCCATGAGCATGAATTTCAGAGGGTTGCATTGTATATAAATCACGATCTCTATTATTGATCTCATCTTCATAACAGTTGATATTGGTGAGATTACTATCAAAGATACGCTTAACCAGCGGATTGTCAAAATTATTTAAATGTTGGCGAAGATGTGTTCCCTCATGAAACAACACAGATACGGCAAAGAAGTTATCACTGCTTTGTAAACGTTCTTCGTTAAAGTAAATTTTTCCATTTTGATAATAGGCCGCATTAATCGGCGCATCTTCATTCAATCCCAATGAGCGGCGTTTAGCTCGTTCGTCCTCTGGCGTAAAGAAAGAAACCTCAGGAGCAGCTCCATAAACATATTTAAAAACTTCTCCAACCTGATGAATCATCTGTTTTTTGTCATCTAAAGAAGTATTCTTCCAATTTTTTATTTTATCGGTTATTTCCGACTGATTCGCAATCAAAGAAACAAATCTGTCGGCAGCTTTTTTCTCATTATCCCAAAAGCTTTTCGGAAAATCCATATTAAAGAGGCAAGCTTTTATATTTTCTTCATTCTTTTGACAAACGCTCATCAACTCATCTTTGGTTTGCTGCAACGGGAATAACAATTCCACATATTCAAGCTTCTGTTCAAGCGGCAAATCTGCAACCTCTTGAGTTGTCAGGGTGGAAAATTGTTCAATTTTTTGTTGTTGAAGTTTTTTGCGAACCTGATAAAGCGGCTGGTATTGTTGTACTAAATTTTGAAAAGTATTAATAGATAAATTTTCTATTTGGTTTTCTTTAATGATATCATCAAGCTTCCGCTTATCTTTATTTGAGAGTGCTTCAAAGGACATACACCCCTTGTCATTAAGGGTTATTTTGCTTTTATCCATTAAAAATTCGAATTCGTCCAAATTCATCAACAACTCCATACAAAAATTTCTTTTTTATAATACCATTATTTATGGAGAAATTCAAATATCTAATATTTGATTAATATATAAAAAAACAAAGACTTTTACATAAACGAGTTCGGAAAATCCTCCCAAAATGTCATTTTCAAAAAGACGACACCCGAATTCGCTGAAATCCTTGGAAAATAAAGAAAAACGGCAGGTTTTTATACCTACCGTTTGTATTGGTGATCCCAACGAGATTGGCTATTCGCTACGCTCATGTACGCCGTCCCT
>CANDEX010000030.1 GCA_947383875.1 uncultured Azospirillum sp.
GAGATTGACCTTAGTGACTGGAGTTCAGACGTGTGCTCTTCCGATCTAACCAAAGCAGACGGAACAACCGCAGCCATAACCGACGTTTGGTTTAAAACCGACACCGCAAACAGCATTGACACTATGAACATTACCATACCTGACGACATTAAGGCCTTGCCTGATGTGGCCGGCTTTGGAAACGTCCACTCTTTGCATATCGCCATGGCGTTGGATGAAAGCGGAGAACTCAAGGCTTTGGTTGAACAATATGCGGCGGAAACAGATAAAACAGAAAGGGCAAAAATTCTTGACAACATTATCTATCACTGGGCCAGCGTGCAAGATGAAGACCCGCGCGGCCGCGACCCGTTGCAAGTGTATGGACGACAGTTTGACGATTGCAGACAACTGGAAGCTTTGGAAGAATTTATGGGCAGAGATTATTTGGGCACTTGGTGCTGGGGGGATCGTGACCCCAATCCGCACGGACAAGCCGCTCCATACCTGATGAGGGCTTATAATATTCTTAAAAACTATGTTGACAGTGCCTTACTGCCGCAAACACATTATAAAGCCATATTGGAAAGCATACCGCTGACTTATAACGCCGCAACCGGAGAATGGACGGCGGATGCTTCATCCTTATTGAATGAATGGCAGACATCTTTTGACATCAGACCGGCAGCAACTGTCGACAAAATGAAAGAATTCTATAATATCCTGAGCTATTTCGGAGATACTGCTCTTCCGATAATAAATGCCATTCGTGCGGCCGGCAGCAACGAAGGAAACAGTTACCAAAATGCACTGCTTAATTTTGGACAGTGGGAAAATGTCGGCACTGACGGTAATGATTTTCTGGAGGGGGATGACGCGGATAATTATCTTAATGGCGGAAAAGGTGATGACAGCCTCTTCGGCAACGGAGGTGACGATCTCTTAATCGGCGGTGAAGGAAATGATTATCTGGTTGGCGGCGACGGGGATGATATTTACCATTTCGACCCCGGTTTCGGCAATGACACTCTCGACAATTTTCAGGATGAAAGCCAGCCGAACAATGATATCATCCGTTTCGGCGCGGGGATTTCTCCGGACAACGTAACACTTAACCGCCAAGGGTTTGACCTGATTATTATCGTGTCTTATGACGAGGATGAAAACGGAAACACCCGACCTGACGACAGTCTGCGCGTTTACAGTTATTTCAACAAACAGGGAATGACCAGCACCACGGTCAGCAAGATTGTTTTCAGTGATGAAGATGAAACGACTTGGACTTATGAATATGTTCGCGACAACTGGAATAGTATGCCGGACGTCTTTGGTGGCCTCACGCTGGAAGGAAATGATGAGGATAACGGATTATACGGAACGGCAGCCAATGACATTTTCATAGGTAACGGCGGAAATGATTCTATGTATGGCAATAACGGCAATGATAGATTCCTCGGCGGCAAAGGCGATGACATTATTAATGCCGGCAATGGCAATGATACTTTCATTTGGAATCTAGGTGATGGATTGGATACGATTACGGACAGCGGCGGGCATGACAAAATCTCTTTCGGCCCGGGAATTCGGTTTGAAGATTTGAGCTTCAGTCTTGTGTCCGGATCGTACGACCTTAAAATAACCGTTAAAGGGGATGAAACACAAGGAATTATTCTCTGCAATCAGATGGGATATTATTCAGAGTATAAAATTGACGATTTATATTTCTATGACGGTTCTATTGTTCATCTGTCGGAAATTCCACTGACCCTGCGCCAAAATAGTACGCAGAGAGAAATTCTTTATTTGTCTGACAACAGCGATACGGTTTATGCCGGCAGCGGCGATGACTATATCACCGGCGGTCGGGGAGATGATACTATCATCGGCGGCAAAGGCTGGGATGTTATTAACGGCGGCAGTGGGCAGAATACTTATATTTGGAATCGCGGGGATGGTTTTGACTCAATTACCTGTGATTACGAGAGTGACGACACCGTTAAGTTTGGCCCAGGAATTACTTTTGCAGATTTGACTTTCCGGCTGGGCGGTGTCAGTGACAGACTGGTCATTCATGTCAATGGTGACGAAACCCAAGGTATGGAAATAATAAGACAGGAATATCTGCATTATCTGAAATTTGCTGACGGAACGGTTATTAATCTTAGAGAGACACCGCTTACCTATTATCAGACAGATGCCGAAGAAAACAGCCTTAACGGCAATGATTTGGAAAACACTTATTACTGTGGCGGAGGAGATGATAGGATAACCGGCGGGCGCGGAAACGATACCTTTATCGGCGGCAAAGGTAATGATTTTCTGTCCGGATGGGAAGGCGATGATACGTATGTTTGGAATCTTGGCGACGGAATGGATACGATTAATGACTATTACGGAACGAATATCATTCAGTTTGGCGAGGGTATCAGTTTTAATGATCTGACTTTTGAAAGGTCTGATTATGACTGGCGAATCTATGTCAAAGGCGACCGCTCTCAGGGAATGAAGTTTAATCAATGTGAAGCGCATATCCTCAAATTTGCCGATGGTTCCAGTTATGATTTGCGCGAGCATGGCATAACCGTTCATAATTCTGACAATGATGACAATGTTACCGGAACAAATATGGATGATATTGTTTACGGCTGTGGCGGAAATGATTCCATCACTACGTTGGATGGCAATGATACTCTCATTGGCGGAAAAGGCAATGATGCACTCAACGGCGGTCGTGGCGACGACACTTATATTTGGAATCTCGGTGACGGTTTTGATGCTATTTATGATGAAAGCGGAAACGATAAAATCAAATTCGGCGAGGGTATTGCGCTTGAGGATTTATCTTTTGCTCGTGATCCGAATGGAAGTTTGGAAATCTGTGTTAAAGGTGACCGCAGTCAGGGCGTTAGCATCAACAGCTTTTTTGTCGACACAGGCTATCAGGTTGAAACTTTGGAATTTGCCGATGGGACAACCTTTGACTTGGCCGACAACAATATTGAATTGACTGACTATCAACATGTGGTTATTGATAATCGCCGAGAACCCGAGGAAATAACCGAGATGAACGGGTCAGACGGCGCAGACCAACTGACTAACAGTTGTGAGTATTCCGTAACCTTTAACGGCGGAAAAGGAAATGATCATTACAATGGCGGCGGCGGTGCCGACACTTATATTTATAATCTCGGCGACGGGCTGGATTATATTTATGATAATTCCAATGATAATATTCTCAAATTCGGCGAGGGAATTAGTTACAGCGACCTATCGTTCCGCACGACATATAACGGACAGTTGTTTATTTTCGTTGATCCGGAGATGTCGCAAGGCTTACAACTGTCAAACTCTAAAGCTATCAAATATTTCGAATTTGCCGATGGCTCGATAGTTAATTTCCATGATATGAAACTTGCTGTTCATCAAAGCAACAAAGACGAAGAACTGGAAATTAACGATGACCGATTTACAACACTGTATATGGGAGACGGCGATGGCAGGGTTTATAACCGCGTGGGGCACGAAATGACCGTTGTCAGCGGAAAAGGAAATGATGAAATAAATAGCTATTACGGAACAATAAACCTTGTTTGGAACAGAGGTGACGGCATAGATTATTTCACGGCCGATAATGATGATAAAATTATTTTCGGCGAAGGAATTACCGCCGCGGATTTGACTTTCCGTAATGATAATTCCGGGCTGCACATTATCGTTGATGGAGATGAAAACCAAGGGATTATCCTTCGTAATTACAGCTTTAATAATCCCAATGAAATAAAAAATATTTATTTTTCTGATGGAACGCATATTGATTTGTCTTTGGGAATAGTTTTACACCAAACAAATGCCGATGACGTTTTGAATATCGGCTATGGCAATACAGCGGTTTATTGCGGTGCAGGAAATGATGAAGTCCTATCTTACCGTGGAGATAATATTTATATTGGTGGCACAGGGAACGACAAATTTGAAGACTGGAACGGAGATGATACCTATATCTACAATCTCGGAGATGGGTTCGATACTATCAATGACGAGGGCGGAAATGATAAAATTGTCTTTGGCAAAGGCATTTCGGCTGATGATTTATCTTTTGCCCGAGACGGCGATGATTTGAAAATTATCATCGATGGAGATAATAATTCCGGCATGAGAATTATGCATCAGTTTTGGAATGATGGTCACACAATGGAAACCATTGAATTCCATGATGGTTCAACATTGGATATCAGTAATGCAGACCAACTGGTACAAGCTATGAATAGCTTTAGCCTTAGTAATTCCGCTTCTACGGACACCCTGTCTAATCCGACACAGGATGTCAGTGAGATGTATGGTTTGGCTGCCAATACAGAGTTAAATAAAGCTGTTTAAGAGTAAGGTGTTGCAGAACTTCTGCTTTTTCGGAGAGAGGAGGTAACCTAAGAACCATTGGTTTGTCCGATGGTTCTTTTTTTTGCTTGAGGTGATGTGTTGTTAAGGCTCTTGATATTTATAGTTGACGGTAAAAAAGATGTCTAATATTGTTTTTGCGGAATAAAATAAATTTTTGAGATTATTTTCTCTCTTCGAGGATGCAATGAAAAAGGTATTAAAGATAATGTTATATGTCATTGGTTTTATTCTTGCCGCGGCAATACTGCTGGGAGCTTATGCTTGGCGGGAAATAGGAAAAACACCGTCTTCAGAAGAATTAAAAGCTTTTGAAAAATTATCTTATTTTAGCAACGGAAAATTTCACGGCCCGGAAGAAATGCGCTTTTATCCGGATAAAGTTCGCAATGGTCCGGCCGGATTTTTGCGTATGTTGACAAAGTCTAAATTTGCACCGGACAAACCGTTGCCTCAAATTAAATTAACCAGAGACAGCTTTGCCGCGGTGCCTGAAAATTTTTCATTCTATTGGCTGGGGCATTCAAGTGTTATTATGGAACTTGAAGGAAAACGTATTATTTTTGATCCGGTATTAGGTAATGCCGCGCCAATTCCTTTTGCTGTTCCGCGCTATAGCCCGTCGCCGATAGATTATAATAATTTGCCGCCAATGGACTATGTTATTATTACGCATAACCATTATGACCATTTGGAAAGAAAAAGCGTTCAGGCTTTGAAAGACAGTCATTTTATCGTGCCGCTGGGGGTTGGTGCTGCCTTGCGCGGTTGGGGAATAAAACGTGAAAATATCACAGAACTGGGATGGGGTGATGTTTTTCAAAAGGATGATTTAACAATCATTGCGGAAACCTCAATGCATTATTCGGGGCGGGCTAAGCTTGCGAGCAATGAAACGCTGTGGAACTCTTATGTTGTTAAAGGAACAACAAAGAACGTCTACTGGGGTGGCGATACTGGGTATGGCAAACATTTTCATGAAATCGGTGAAAAATATGGTCCTTTTGATTTAACAGCTCTTGAAATAGATGCCTGGAATCCCGGATGGCCCAATATTCACCTTTTCCCCGATGAAGCAGTAAAGGCTGCAAAGAATTTGAAAGCAGCGCAGCTCCTTCCGTTACATTGGGCGGTATTCGATTTGGCTTTGCATCCGTGGCATGAATCAATAGATATGCTTCAGGATGCAGCTCAAAATACGGATACGATAGTTTTAACGCCAATGATGGGCGAGAAATTTGTTCCCGGAGCTATGGCTGCCCCAAAATGGTGGTAAACAGAGCCGGCAAAAAGAGGAAAACAACATACTTATATAAGGTACTGATAGAATTAGGCAATTATTTGAGAACATCGTGTCTTTATGATTTCATTTTTTCGCTTCATATTTAAATACATAATAAATTTTGTGGAGGCAGAAAATGAAAGGAATGTTTATGAATGTTGTTTTAAGTGCTTCATTATTGGCGGGAGCCAATGTCGCAGCTGCGGAAAATAAAAATCCGTTTGGTCTGGTTTATGACGGAGCCGTTACTGAAAATGTATCAGGAAAGGTCAATATTCATCCGGTAACTTATAAGCTTCATGGTCTGGATATTGCCGCCAATGTTTATACGCCGGCAAATTATGATGCTTCTAAAAAATATCCAGCGATTGTTGTGGCTCATCCAAACGGTGGGGTCAAAGAGCAGGTGGCCGGGCTTTATGCGCAACGTCTGGCAGAAAATGGTTATATTACCTTAGCTGCAGATGCTTCTTATCAAGGAGCAAGCGGCGGTGAACCACGCCATATGGATAAACCGTTTTATCGTGAAGAAGATATTCACGGTATGGTTGACTATATATCTCAATATCCGGGAGTTGACATTGAAAGAATAGGTGTTTTGGGAATTTGCGGCGGTGGCGGATATACGATTAAAGCCGCACAGTCTGACAAACGATTAAAAGCAGTAGCGACTTTGAGTATGTTTAACACCGGACGTGTACGTCGTAATGGCTATCAAGACAGCCAGCTTGATACGGTTCAGGAACGTTTGGCTAAGGCTGTTTCCGCCCGAGCAGAGACTGTTAAAACAGGTAAAGAAAGATTGGCTGGGTCAATGGCCGGTATCAGCGATGAACAAGCTGCAAAGCTTCCTTTTGATTTGTATAGAGAAGGATTTCAATATTATTTGCGCACATATGCTCACCCAAATTCTACTTTTGAATACACCGAAAGCAGCCTGATGGATTTGATGTCTTGGGATGCTACCGACCAAATTGAATTGATTAATCAACCTTTACTGATGATTGCCGGAGAAAAGGCAGATTCTTTATATATGACACAAGATGCAATTAATAAAGCAACCGGAACTACCGATAAAGAACTGTTTCTTGTTCCGAATGCGACCCACATTCAAACTTACTATGTTCCTGAATATGTCAATACTATCAGCGATAAGTTGGTTAAGTTTTACGGTGAAAAATTGTAATAAGAGGTAAAGATATGAATAAATTGGCAGCATCTTTATGCGCAGTTTTGATAACGGCTGCTTGTTCAGATAATGATATTAAAATCGCCAAACAAGGCAACTTTGCTGTTGGTGGTACGACAATTCAGCGGGATGGAGAATACGATAATTCAAAGTTTGTCGGATGGGCGGAACAAGTTGAAACCGGACAAAGTTATCGCGGCGACCACGCTTTTGTAAATTATCAGCTTCCTGTAAAAGCCAATAAATATCCGTTGGTTTTTATTCATGGCTACGGCGGTTCAGGCGTTTGTTGGGAAATGACGCCTGATGGTCGGGACGGCTTTTCAACATTGATGTTACGCAAGAAATACCCGACTTATGTGATGGATTTGCCGGGGCGAGGCAGAGCCGGTCGCACAACTGCCGAAAATCATACAAAACCTGTAGCAGACGAGATGTTTTGGTTTGATATCTGGCGCATCGGTTTATGGCCGAATTATAACGAAGGTGTACAATTCTCAAAGAATGAGGAATATTTGTCACAGTTCTTCCGTGAAATGACACCGGATTTAAGCAATCATCAGCAGGATATTCCGGCAATTAACGCTTTGGCGGATAAAATAGGCGGCAACGTTTTGGTTACTCACTCTGCCGCCGGTTATCCGGGGTGGGCAGTTGCGATGCAAAACAGCAATGTTAAAGGCGTGGCAGCTTATGAACCGGGGGGATATGTCTTTCCCAAAGGCGAAGCTCCCGAGCCAATGCCCAGCCTGACGGGAACTTTGAGTGGCGTAGAAGTTTCTGCCGAAGAATTTAAGAAACTCACCGAAATTCCGATTGTTATTTATTTTGGTGATTATATTCCTGAAGAACCGAGCAAAAACTTGGGTGATGAAAATTGGCGTGTTCGCTTGGCCATGGCAAGAAAATTTGTGGAAACCATCAACAAACACGGCGGCAATGCCACGCTTGTTGAACTCCCTAAACTTGGCATTAAAGGCAATACGCACTTTTTAATGCAGGATTTGAACAACGACATTATCGCCGATTTGTTTGACAAATGGCTTAAAGAAAATAAGCTGAAATAGAAATTACTAACTCCGAACAGACGTCAATCAGGAATTCTTTATCTGATTGACGTTTGTTTTTGGCGGGGTGCCGAACATCCGTTTATATTCACGGTTAAATTGGCTGGCACTTTCATAGCCGACTTCATAAGCTGCATTCGCCGCATCATAGTTTTCAGAAAGCATCAATCGTTGTGCCTCATGCAGCCGGAGTTTTTTCTGATATTGCAGCGGACTTAAAGTTGTCACTTTGCTAAAATGACGATAAAAAGAAGATTCGGCCATATTAAACTTTTGAGCTAATTCATCAATTTTCAAAGGTTGGCGATAATTTTCCTTAAGCCAGGCAATAGCATTGGCAATTTGATTGTTTTGTGAACCTTTGGTATTAATTGAGCGTAAAATATCTCCGAGAGGAGAGGTTAATAGCAGATAATGAATTTCTTTAATAATCATCGGAGCCATAACCTTTTGTCTTTCCGGTTGCCCGACGAGTGAAATCAGTCGATAAAAAGCATCCAGCAAAGCCTCGTCCGCTTCTGCAATGCCCATACCGCGACGAGCCGTTTCATGCCGGGGATAATTATCCTCAGTCAAAAGCTGACTGATAACATAATTATCCAAATCAAAAATCAAGGTCATAAAAGGTTTTTCGGGACTGGCTTCAACAATACTGCCAATTGTCGGAATGTCAATTGAGGTAACAACAAATTGATTTGCTTCATAAGTAAATTTTTCAGAACCGAGGATGGTTTGTTTTTTTCCTTGCAAGACCAAAATGGCCATCGGTTTATAAAAACAATGCTGGTTAAATGTCGGTGCTGTGCGCAAGGCTGCACTAAAACCTTTAATTCCGGTTTGCAGTATTCCGGGAGCCGGAAAAAGTTCTTGCACTCTGTTTTTTAATAAATTGCGCTTTTCATCCATACTGTTCATACCATCTTCCTTATTTGATAAATATCATATAAGCTGTTATTTCCGATTGCAAATAAAAAATGAGAGAATTAGGCAATTATTTGAGATTATCAGGTCTATAAGTTTACACGAGATAGAATAAACTATAAATACGCAATAATGTTTAAGGAGACGAATATGAAAGTTTTACTGATTAACGGTTCACCTAATAAAAAAGGCTGCACATACACGGCTTTGAAAGAGATTTCTGAGCAGTTGGATAAAGAAGGTATCGATTCTGAAATTTATGATATCGGAACAGAAGCCATACGTCCTTGCATGGCTTGTCGTGCTTGTGCCAAACTCGGTAAATGTGTTATAAACGATAAGGTTAATGAGTTTGTTGATAAGGCCGCGGAATTTGATGGCTATATCATTGGTTCTCCTGTTCATTACGGTTCTGCTTCAGGCGTAATTGTGCCGTTTTTAGACAGAGCTTTCTTTTCGGCGTATCTTGGCGGCCGCGATATTTTCCGTCACAAACCCGGTTCGGCAATTGTCAGTGCCAGACGGGCAGGGACGACCTTTAGCATAGATCAACTTAATAAATATTTTCAAATAGCCGAAATGCCGGTTATTTCCGGTCGTTATTGGAATATGGTTCACGGTGCAAACGCAGAAGAAGTCAAACAGGATAAAGAAGGAATGCAGAATATGCGTATATTGGCTAAAAATATGGCATATCACTTGAAATGTAAAGAAGCAGCCGCAAAGGCAGGAATAGAGCCTCCTGCAAGAGAACAGATTGAATTTACGAACTTTATTCGCTAGGAGAACAGGAATGGTAAAAAAAGTTTTAGCGGCTTTAGTTATGGGAATATCATTGTTGGGAGGAGAAAATGCCATGGCAGAAAATGCGTTGAGTGTTAAACAAAAATCGATAGCAACCGCAGCCTCTTATGCGGCGCGCGGAAATCAGTCAGGTTTAAAACAAGCTTTGATTGCTGGTTTGAATAGCGGCGTAACCGTAAACGAATTTAAGGAAATTCTGGTGCAAGCTTATGCATATTGCGGTTTTCCTCGCAGTTTGAATGCGCTAAACACATTAATGCAGGTAGAAGATGAACGCGGCAATAAGGATGAACAAGGAAAACTCCCGAGTGCAAAACCCAAAGGAAACAGCCTTGATTATGGCACGGAAAATCAAACGAAATTGGTAGGACAGCCGGTTCAAGGAAAAATTTATGAATTTGCTCCGGCGATTGATGAATTTTTGAAAGCTCATTTGTTTGGCGATATCTTTGCTCGTGATAATGTTGATTGGCAAACCAGAGAATTGGCAACTATTGCTATGCTGGCCTCAATGGACAATGTATCTTCTCAGCTGAACAGTCACATTAACGTTGGTAAACATAACGGATTAACGGATGAACAAGTGACCGAGATTTTGGAAATTGCCGATAAGACGGGAACAGAGACGGTTTTATTTGGTTTCGGCTCTGAAAATACGGCATATGCCAAATATTTCACAGGTAAAAGCTATTTGCAGCCGATAACAAATAAAGGAATTAATGCAGCCAACGTAACTTTTGAACCAAAGTGTCGTAATAATTGGCATATACACCACAAAACGGGACAAACCTTATTGGTTGTGTCTGGTCGAGGCTGGTATCAGGAATGGGGCAAACCGGCACAGGAGCTTAAAGCCGGTGATGTTGTTGATATTCCTGAAGGCGTCAAACATTGGCATGGTGCAGCCAAAGACAGCTGGTTTACGCACATTGCCATCAGCATTCCCAATGAGGGAGCTTCTGCAGAATGGCTCGAACCTGTTTCTGATGAAGAATATAACAAGCTGAAATAAGGAACAGGCGATGAACAGACCATATATCATCTGTCATATGCTGGTTTCTTACAATAATAAAATCTCCGGCGGCTTTATGTTTTCTCCTGAAGCTGCCGGATTAATCGGCGACTATGGGCGTATAGACAGAGAGTTCAATGCTCGGGCATGGCTTTGCGGTAAAACAACAATGAAAGAGTTTACCGGAGATATAAAGCCGGACATATCTCATCTTGATGCGCAATATCCGCGGACGGACTTTGTCGCAGATAAAAATGCGGCGCAGTATGTTGTGGTGACGGATCCGCTGGGTGAACTCGGATATGAGCATAATTATCTTGAAAAAGGAGGAAGAAAGTCGTTCATTATCGAGCTTTTGACACAGGCAGTGAGCGACGCTTATATCACATATCTGCGAGACCTTGGCATTTCGTACATATTTGCCGGAGAAAAGGAGCTTGATTTGAACAAGGCCACGCAAAAACTAAAGACTTTATTGGGCATAAACACATTAGTGTCTCATGGCGGCGGCTATACCAACGGCACTTTATTGAGAGCAGGCTTGATAGATGAACTGAGTTTGGTTCGCGTGCCCTTGGTAGAAGATAATGATAATGAAGTTTCTTTATTTGGAAAAGAAGATGTTCCGCAACCGTTGTTTGAGTTAAAAAGTGCTGAAAAATTGGAAAACGGCGGAGAATGGCTGAGATATTTAATTAAATAGGAGTGAGCAATGAGGTATCGTAAAATCGGAGATTTGGAAGTATCGGCAGTCGGTTTGGGTTGCATGGGAATGAGCCATGCTTACGGAGAACCGGCGAATAAAAAAGATATGACTAACCTTTTAGCTCAAGCTGTTGACATCGGCTATACATTTTTTGATACGGCAGAAATATACGGCACGCCGGAAAATCCACACGAAAATGAGGAAATTGTCGGAAGTATTTTGAAAAAATACCGTAACAAAGTCGTGATTGCGACTAAGTTCGGCATTACCTTTGACAAGACAAGTTCTGTTCTGCCATATCCTTTAGTGCCGGATTCACGTCCTGAAGAAATTGTTAAAGCCGTTGATGGATCGCTCAAACGGTTACAGACAGACCATATAGACCTCTATTATCAACATCGTTCTGACCCGAATGTGCCGATTGAAGAAGTTGCTGTTGTTATGCAAAAATTGATGTCTGACGGGAAAATTTTGCATTGGGGATTGTCAGAAGCCGATGAAGAACATATTCGCCGTGCACATAAAGTTTGTCCGTTGACGGCAATTCAAAACCGTTACCACATGATGTACCGTAATTATGAAGTTTTGTTTCCTGTATTGGAAGAATTGAGTATCGGGTTTGTGCCTTTTTCTCCGTTGGCTAACGGTTTGCTTTCAGGAAAATATAATGCAGAAAGCAAATTTGATGCAAAAGGCGATTATCGCGCGGTTATGCCACAGTTTCAAAAAGAAGCTTATGAGCAAAACCGGGAACTGTTGGCTCTTTTACATAATATAGCCGAAGAAAAGAATGCAACGCCGGCACAAATTTCACTGGCTTGGATGATTTGCAAAAAGCCTTGGATAGCTCCAATTCCCGGAACACGCAAACCGGAAAGGCTGATTGAAAATGCCGGAGCGGCAGATGTATTGCTTTCTGCCGAAGAAGAAAAACAAATTGACGAAGCTCTTGATAAAGTGCATATGTCTGATGTTTACGGCGGAGCCAAATTGTCAACAGAGAGATAATTATTTAAGATGTCTAAAGCATTTGTTTAAAGCCTCTAAGATGTAGAGGCTTTTTCTGTAACAAAAATTTCACAAAATTGACAAAAATACAATATTGACGGAATTGTCAAAAAATGGTATGTTGTATTTGTTATTCAACTTATGGAAGGACTTAAACAAATGCTGAATACTCAATCTGTAAAGGAAATTGAATCTTTGTGTTTGGTTATAGCCAAAAAAAATAAAATTTCTTTTCAGGATGCTTTTGCACGCCTGACCGAAGAACAGCAGGCCATTTATGATGAATTGATGACACGCGAGTATAAGACCAAGTTGAATCAGGTATATGGTGCTGATTGGATAAAAAAGGCTTCACCAGTCTTGCTATACCAAACCTCATTAAAGAATTATCGTAAACACGTTTATAGTTTGTAACCGGGAGAAAAAAAGATGCTCTTGTTTATTTTCAATATCATCAGTGCGTTACAAACTCCGTACCTATGACGTCTGAACGTCAGATTCGGGTTTTCACTCCCTGTCAACCCGAATAAGAACAAAAAGCTCCTTTCCCCAAAGGAGCTTTTTTGATTTCTCCCTTTTACATTTAAACTCTTTTGTGCTAAACTCCGAACCTATTCTGCAAGGGAGGAAATAGAATTGGTTGATAAACACTTATCTGATTTGCTGACCGCCTATGATACTTATATTCTGGATAGTTCTGTCATATTAACGTCATCCTCGGGTGATTTTTATCCGGGGGCGGAGGCTGCGTTATCTTTGTTGGCGGAGCAGAAAAAGCAGGTTATTGTTTATGACAATTCTCCATTGCTTCCGTCAGTTTATTATACCGATAGACATTGGCGGAAGTGGAGCGATAAGGGCTTTGGGTTTGAGACTTCTTATGGACTTTGTCAGAGGCATTTGCAACAGCAGGGGTATTTCAGCTATTTTCTGTTTGGTCGCCGCCCGCTGCCGGGACTGATATTTATGCCGGATATGTCTTTGGCCGAATTTATTTATCTTGACCTGCCGGGATTACCTCAGGCTTATCTCCGTCAGGATAGTTTGATTAAAATCCCTGAATTTCCTGAACTTGTTTTTGCTGCTTCAGTAGAAGTATTTGCTCCGTTTTTACAACAAGCGCGTCAACAGGAAAAAGTTATTTTTTGCGGCACCCCTGTTTTTACGGATAAGATATTAATCGGCAATAGGGAGGTTGTTTCAACCAAAGCCATACTTGACTATTATCGTTCCTTGGGTGGGAGAGTGGTCGAATTCGGCAAACCGGAATTGTCGTCTTATGAAGCCGTTTTAAACCGCCTGCCTGCCGCCGGAAAAATCCTTTGCGTCGGGCACAGTGCCGAGGCTGATGTTCGAGGTGCGGTTAATCTTTGTCGAGCAGGATATAAGGCAGAATCTTTGCTGATAAGTAATAAAAAATCGGCAGAAGTTGATTTGCCTGCTTTCAAATCAGACTATATTATGCCGACTTTTTCATTAACCTCCTGATTTGTCTAAAAAACTGGACGAGTTTGGTAATTTGTGTTATGCTGTATGTCTAAACACAAATTATTTTGCATATGAAAAAACTATTATTTCTCTTGGTGGGATTAATGCTCAGCACTTTCTCACTTTCGGCGCAAGACAAATTAGACCGTTTTATCCATCAGATGAATCGAACTGAAGAAGCTTGCCGTCGTGTTATCAATACCGGAAATGAACTGAAAAGATTATCTCCGGTAAAAACTTACGATTACGGCACCACACAAGTTAAGGTCGTTGGTCGTAAAATAAAAAAAATCACTATCGGCGACATTGTTCTTGTTAATAACAAAAGCAGTGTAGAAGTTTACCGTCAATATAATGGCAGCCGCAGCCGTTTGGCTTTGGTTTCCAAATATTATGACAGTGAGCAGATATACACGGCCAAAGCCTCAGTTTCCGGTGGAACGATTACTTATAAAGTAGGCGTTATCGTTGCTGACCGGGAGGCCGTCGTTTTCAAACTGGCAGGAAACCATATCGCCGAAGAATATGATTTAGAATAAATAACCATTTAATTTTATTATTATGAAAAAGTTTTTATTGATGATGTTTTTTATCATCGCCGGTGTGGCATATATGCACGCTCAAGAGACGTATACCACATCTAAAAAAACAACGGTAACTACTGAAAAGTACAATAAAAATAAGATTGTTGCACTACAGTGGGGAAACTTGCGGATTGAATCTTATTCGACATTCATGCAAGTTTACCGTTATGAAAGCGGAAAATGGGTATCTCATCAATACATTCCCCGGGATACGCCCAAAACATATCGTTTCGAGAAAACATATGTGACGATTTGTCACTCACACCATTGTCGTGACTGTATTGGGTGCCAGAGAAGGAGCCGGCGTTTCGGTAACTTTTAACGGTTCGGTAAGAGAAGCCTTTACGCTTAAACCCTAATCGGAGAGGAAAGTTCATTTTGAACTTTCCTTTTTTTTATTCTGTGGTTATATAAAAGAAAGATAACCGCAGCAAGGGTCTGGGATATGAAATATCAAGAATATAATGTCAACCAAGCTAAAGGAATTCGCTTGTCTGAAGATGTACGGCTTGACGGAATGATATTACCTAAAGGTCATGCGTTGGATGATGAAGATATCATCCAGCTTAAGCTCTCGGGCATCAAACGCATTTTTGGTGCTGAAATGAGCGAAAATGACTTGGATAATATAACGGTTCTGGGGATGATAAGCGGCAAGCTCTGCGGCGAAAATACAGCTTATGCGGCAGGAAATGACGGAACAAGCTCTGTTGTCGCTGATTGTGATGGTATTTTTATGGCAGCGGAGGAGCGTATTACCAAATTTAACCGTTTGATGCCGGAAGTTATTTTGAATACATTACCCCCTTACACGGAGGTTAAAAAAGGAGAGGTGGTTGCACGGTTGGAAGTGGTGCTGCCGATTATTTCTGCAGAACAAGCCGATAATGTTATTTTGAGTTTATCCGGGAATATACCGTTGTTACAGGTCGTACAGCCCGAGCAGCGGAAAGCAGCACTGCTCTACAGCAAATTTTATAATGATAAAATTGAAACGGCGCAAATGACAGCGACTGTCGCCAAATTGGTGAAACAATTTCAACCGCTTCAGCTTGATTTTGGAGCGGAATATGAAACAGCGCATGAAATTGAAAAAATTGCAGATGCTTTGGAAATTGCGCTAAAAAGCGACAGTCAGATTATCTTTATCGTGTCAGGCAGAAGAAACGGCAGCCGGGATGATACCATAGCCGCGGCAGTGCGCAGCATTGCGGATGAAGTAGTCGTATGCGGCATTCCTCAAGTCGGTGTTTCCGATTTGTTGGTTGCCGTCAAGCGTGATAAAAAAATTATTGTACTGCCGTTTGACTATGGACGTATCGACAGTACATTGGTTGAAAATGACATTAAATTAGCACTGATTAAAGAAAAAATCAGCCCGGCAGATTTTAATCATCCGCAAAATGTCCGCCTTTTAGCAAAACAAAAATTTGAAGAATCTGTTGATAACGGATTAATTCGTGTAAATCATAAAACCAAACCGGGGAGTGCCAATATTGCAGCTGTTATTCTGGCCGCCGGAGTAGGGCGACGCATCGGGCGGAATAAGCTATTATATGAGATTGATGATGAACCTTTGTTTTTACGAGCTGTCAGGGCTGCCGTACGTTCTCAGGCAAGTCCTGTATTCGTTGTTATCGGTGATCATGCGGCAGAATTTGAAGAGGCTATGGAAAATATTGATGTCAATGTCATTTATAATCCCAGCTATCGTTCCGGAATTAAAACCAGCATTGCCTTGGGGATAAAATCTGTGCCGAATTTTTGTGACGGAGTATTACTCTTGCCGGCGGATATGCCTAATATCACTCCTGAATTTATTAATAAAATGATTAAAAATTTTGATAAAAAAGCTGACAAACAGCTTGTAACGGCGGCTGTAAAAGGAATTAAAACCAATCCTGTCATCTGGGGGAAATCGTTGTATGATGTGGCGGATTTAGTGCCTGAAAATGCTAACCTCCGTCCGGTATTCCTTGAGCATTCGGATTACACTAAAGCCGTTAAAGGAGATGAATATATATTGCTGGATGTTAATTATCCTTATGATTTGGAACGCTTGGAAAAATAGAAACACCCCGGAAGAAATTCCGGGGTGTTTGGGGTGAGTATTATTACTTCCAAAAGTCTCCTGAGAAGATGTCACTCTCACATAATTCAGGAACAACGGTTACAGGATCATTCTCGTTAGGTCCGTAGAAGGTATATTTATCCGCTTGAACATCCTCTTTTAAGTTGTCACTGCCACGCTCCAAATCCAAGCGAGATTCTGCAGAGCAGGAATTTACTTTTCCGCCTTTTTTAACGAGAAGATGTCCGCCGCCTCCTTTGTAATTTAATTTTGCTCCAGGCATAACGTCTATTTGACTGTAATATCTATAAGCAGCATTTTCAGTAGACATCTTTAAGTCTAAATTACCATATAATTTAAAATCAGCGGCAAGAATGGAGGCTGTGTTGTAGTATTCTAAAAGGGCTTTAGTGATTGTAACACGATTATTACCATATAAATCCCGTGTCTTTTGTTCAAGGTTGGGTCCTGTAAAAAACGGAATATCTGATATAATCTCGACATTTGTAAGTTTCGTCCACCAAGTGCTCATTGCAGAGGGCGCATAATTACCACAGTGATTCCAATTAGAAGTATCATGAATTATTTTGATATTTTCGATTTCTAAAACATAATCATCCACATCCTTTATGTTAGATCCCCCACACTGCGCCATACTAAAATCCAACCCACCTCCACGATGTTTATCAAAAGTAATAGTATGGCCATTACCTTTAATCTTGTATTTCGGGAATGGTGTCTCACACAAACTAATTGCAAAACCTTGTTCCGGCCCGCAATACAAATCTTCCGTCAGTTCAAGATTTCTGGTTTCTTTAAATTTTTTAATTGCGGCGGAGCATTTACTGGTATCTTTGTTAAATTCACCATATTTATAAGACGGAATGCATCGTTTATTACAAGTATCATACTTCCCGCCGCAAGAGTTGCCGGCAAGTTGGTAGTCACCTGT
>CANDEX010000031.1 GCA_947383875.1 uncultured Azospirillum sp.
GCCAAAAGCTTTTTGACAACTTTGCTGATAATTATGACCATGTCTTACAAAGGATCGGCTACCAAGTTCCGAGAAAACTCCGAGAAATTACGGGCGAAATTAGGGGTACCGCAATCGACCTGGGATGCGGGACTGGTCTCGTTGGCGAAGTTTATAAAACCGATTCTACCCAGCTTATCGGCGTTGATATTTCCGAACGATGCCTCGACCAAGCCAGAAGAAAAGGAATCTACAAAGAACTCATAACCGACGATTTGCTTCACTTTTGCCAAACACGGCTGAAAGATTATCAACCGGATATTATTTTTGCTGCCGATGTTTTTTGCTACCTTGGGCGGCTGGAAGAATTGATTGAATCCTGTCGGCCGCACAAATTGGCTTTCTCCATCGAGTTATCCGACAACAAAACAGCAGATTATGATTTGGCTCCAACCGGACGATATCGGCATAATCCGACATACATCGAAAATTTGTTACGCCTGAACGATTATAAAAATATTAACCAATACCCTTTAATCTTAAGGCAGGAATGCGGACAGGATGTCAAAGGATTAATATTTATTGCAGCATAAAGGAGCAAAACCATGACAGCTGAATTGATAGATATTTATGACGAAAAGATGAACCTTCTGGGAACAGCCACCCGAGAACAAGCTCATCGTGAAGGATTATGGCATATCTCATTTCACTGCTGGCTTGTCAGAATGTCATCTGACGGACGCCCGCAAGTTTTATTGCAAATCCGCGGCAAGAATCAAAACCATCCGTCACTGATTGACATTTCTTCTGCCGGTCACCTGCTGTCAGGAGAAAGTACCCACGACGGAATTAAAAACATTGAAAAAGAACTGGGACTAAAAATTGATTTTTCAAAATTAGTCAAACTCTTTACGGCAAACCATGTTTATCGTAAAAACAACTACATTAACCATGAATTTAACCCAACATACTTGCTTGAAGATACAACAGCATTACCAGACTATAAACTGAATCCTGAATTAGTCGACGGTATTTTTATTGCTGATGTTGAAGATATGCTCAATTTATTCAAACATAAAGTCAATAAGATTTACGTCAACGGTCTGCGGATGAATGATCAACGACAATATGTACCTCACGCAGGAAACATTGCCCGCTGCGAGTTTGTGCCGCATACTGATCAATATTTTATAAAAGTTATGGAAACCATCCAACGTTGGTTTAAAGGAAAAAACATTGATAATCAGGCTTGACGACAAATACTACCCTGAAATCATTAATCTATGGGAAGTTTCCGTACGAGCATCACATCATTTTTTATCTCCGGAGGAAATAGATTTTTACAAACCTCTGGTCCTCAAATACGCTTTGCCTCAAGCAACACTGTTTGGAATAAGCGACCAAAATAAATTAACAGGCTTTATCGGTATCCGCGGCAACAAAATAGAAATGCTGTTTGTTCATCCGGATAACTTTGGACAAGGCTTAGGAACTAAACTGTTAAACTTCGCCATCCGCGAACAAAAATGTACGCTGATTGACGTCAACGAAGAAAACCCGCAAGCTTACAAATTTTACCTAAAAAACGGTTTCAAAATACAATCACGCGATGAAACCGATGATAACGGGAAACCCCACCCGATTCTGCATTTACATATAGGGTAAAAAGGATTATAATATCTTTGTAAACTGTTTAACAACAGCGGGAATTTAATATGAAATATGTATTGATTGCCGTGTTGTTGCTTGGAGCCTTGACCGCCTATCACCACAGCTTCCACGCCGGAGCAGCCCTGTTGGCAACCGTGGCTGCGGTCTTAGCCCTTAAAGGCTTAGTACAAAGCATCAATACCGGAAAATAACATATAATCCTTCCCGGATTTTCTAATCCATACGAGTTTATGGAAAGTTATTTTTGAGGCCTGAGCCCTATTCAACAATTTTTATAAATTTAGAATATCTGACACGACATAACTCAGCTTGCTTGACAGCAACATCCCGCATAATCTGATTATCATATTCTTCCAAAAAATAAGCTTCAGGAACAACAGATAAAATACCGCCGCTTTCATCGTAACTCAACTGCAAACCAATAAGCGGTGCCTGAATCTCACAAGCCAGCATCTCATCATAATGATTCTTAGAAATTTCAAACCGGACTGCCGTCAACTCTCGTTTTTCTTCCTGAGCTTTAACATAAGCCGCCGCCGTTTCAAAGCGGATATAATTCTGAATCAAAACTGGATAAAATTCTTCCATTACAGACCATTCATCACTCATTATCATTCCCTCAGATTATAATACCTGAAACAAAAGCCCTCATCTGCAGACAAGGGCTTTAATAGCGAAGAGTATAGGACTACGCAGCTTCGCTGCTCTTTCCCATAGAGCTCTAAATTTCGCTACAGTCGCTCCGCTTTCTTTGCTCAATAAGACCATCTATGCTCTTGCAGACAAAAAACACAAATTTTTGTATTTTTTGCTTAGCGAGCCTCTCGGTTCGCACCCTTCCCCTCTTTCTCCATAAAGGAAACCGCCCGAATGGGCGGCTTTCTTTATGGCGGAGAGTATAGGACTCGAACCTATGCATCGTTATTCACGATGACGGATTAGCAATCCGCTGCATTACCACTCTGCCAACTCTCCATCGTGGTACGGAGTTATAGATATATTATCTTTTACTCATCGTCAATAGCTATTTTAATTTTTTTACAAATTTATCCCAATACAATACTCAAATAAGTCATAAAAATAAATCCGATTAAAATCGCAGCCGAACTTTTTTCTTCATTTCGACGAATATAAGTCTCCGGCAACACTTCATTGATAATTACAAACAACATCGTTCCGCCAGCCAAAGCCATACCAAACGGCACCAATTTTGAACTAAACCCTGTTCCTAAAATACCAACCAACGCCCCTAAAGGCTGCATTAAACCGCTTAACGCCGCCAACAAAGCAGCTTTCAAACGAGAAAAATTAATCGCCACCAAAGAAACAGCCACCATTAACCCTTCCGGAATATTCTGTAAAGCAATACCGACCGCCAAAGCTTTGGGATCAAACAACTCCTGTCCGGCATAAGCCACACCGACAGCCAAACCTTCAGGAAATTTATGAATGGCAATCGCAAAAATAAACAACAGAGAACTACGCATATTAACAGCTAAACTGCCATGTTTTCCCGTATATTCATGTTCATGAGGAATTATCGCGTGCAACAGCCAAATAATCCCTACTCCGCAGATAATCGCAAAAATAATCCACAAACCGCCCAGATAATGGTTTTCTTCCATTTGATTAATACTGGAAACCGCCGGAGCCAAAAGCGTAAAAACCGAAGAAGCCAACATAATCCCGGCAGCAACATTAAGCATAAAATCAATATTTTCGTAACTATATTGTTTTTTACAAAAAATAAGAAAACCACCCAAGCCGGCAAACAAACTTGTAAAAACCGCTGCAATCGTTCCATGCCATAAAATATCTTCCATCTATCTCATTCTCCGCAATTTTTCTATAATCCTCTGATAAGTCGGAATTAAATGCTCCTCACCGGACAACTCAATCATATCTGTTATACCGACCCACCGTAATGCTGAATTTTCAGAGGGAGCAACAATCAAATTTTCTGTCTCATCAGCCTCTACCAAATATTGCACATCATAATGCAAATGCGCCGGAACAAATTTCCCCTTTTTTAGATGCCGCTTTACTCCCAAGACAGAAATCCCCATAATTTTTTGTTTTATATTCAATCTCGTTAATCCCGTTTCTTCACGCACTTCTTTAACTGCAACTTGTCCCAAATCAACATTCCCGTCAGCATGACCGCCAGGCAAAGCCCAAACCTGATACATATTATGAAAACACATCAAAACCTTATCTCGGCGCGCATTGCTCACCCAGGCGGTGGCAGTCACATGTCCGACAAGATTTTCTCTTTGACAAGCCTTATCACCAAAAACCGTCAAAAATTGTAAAACAGCTTCTTTATCCGCAGCTTCAATATCATCCCAAGGTTGATAAGCAGAGATATCATCCCATAAACTCATTTCCTAATCTTTCTCTCAAGTCCGAATGAATATGTGAACCACCCTGCCCTAAAACATCAACGGCACACAATTGTCCGACTTGCACGGCTTTATCAATCGGCATCGCTCGGGAAATACCAAATAACAAACCTCCGGCAAAAGCATCTCCTGCCCCAGCTGTATTAACCAGATTAGAAACCGGCAAAGCTTGAAAATGCTGCCATTTTCCGTGTTGATATACATCAACACCACCAGCACCCAACGTTTTGATGGCCAGTGGCGGAAAAATACTGTCGCCCAACGTTTCAAATTCATTCTCATTGCCAATAAGAATATCTATTTTGCCCATATATTTAGCAAAGAAATCTTTATGCTCTTTCACAACATGAACATCACTGAGCGTTACGGCTATCCGAATAAAATTCTTTCGAGCGGCATTGATAATTTTCTTAACCGTCAGAAGATTATTATCCAACCAATACCCTTCAATAAGCAACATCTTAGAATCTTCAGCTAATTCCATATTCACACTGCCAAACGGAATAATCTTTGAAGCTCGAAGCTTAGCGCAAATAGATTTCTCTCCATCCTCATGCACCAAAACCACCGAACAGCCGGTGGCATTTTCCTTATCAATAAACAATCCGGGATAAATATCGTAATCCTTCAAACTATTTGTGAAAAACGTTCCGTATTTATCCATGCCTATCTTCCCCACAAAGCAAGCTTTTCCGCCTAATGCCGCAAAAGCTTTCATGGAATTGGCAACCGAACCGCCGGCAGAGATTTCATTGTTCTTGCTAAAATGCAGAATTTCTTCAAACTCATCTATCCGCGTCTGAAAGAAACCGCCGCGCTGAGAAACATGCATATTTAAAAATGCCGGATTTTCAATAGCCTTCGTCGTCAAATTAACAATGGCATTTCCCATTCCGACAATATCAAACATTCCTCTGCCCTTTTCAGATAAAGTTGATTTAACAAACCAGATAAAGCTGGATAACGAGGTAAATAATAAGAAATAAAAGCGGAAGCACCGGAGCATACACAGACGTATGTGAGGACACTTCCGTCTTGCAATTTCTGTATTAGTTACCCGTTAGACAGCTTTATTGAGCATTTAACCGTCCCATAAATCCTGTATTAATAATCAATTAGACAGCTTTATCCGCCCAGCTTGGTTTTGAGCAAATTATTCACCACTCCCGGGTTAGCTTTACCGCCTGATTGCTTCATAACCTGCCCGACAAACCATCCCATCAATCCAACTTTACCGCCTTTATAAGCCGCCACGTTATCCGGATTGGAAGCAATAACAGCATCAACAATGGCTTCAATGGCTCCGGTATCGGTAACTTGCTTTAATCCTTTTTCTTCAACGATTTTTTCAGGAGCATCTCCGGTTTCAGCCATAATTTCAAACACATCTTTGGCTATTTTGCCGGAAATCACATCAGCACTGATAAGACCAACCAATTGTCCAAGCTGCTTAGCGGCAATCGGACTTTCGCTGATTGTTACCCCCTTACGGTTTAACATAGCGAAGAAATCTCCCATCAACCAGTTTGCAACTTTTTTAGCATCCTGACCTTCTGCTGCTTTTTCAAAGAACTCGGCAACTTCCTTATTTTCACAAATAACCATCGCGTCATACTTAGTCAACCCCAGTTCGTTCACAAAGCGCGCTTTTTTGGCATCAGGCAATTCCACCAAATCGCGCCGCACCTGCTCAATATACTCATCCGTCAAAACTAACGGCAGCAAATCCGGCTCAGGGAAATAACGATAATCATGCGCATATTCTTTTTTACGCAGTAAACCTGTTTTTCCGGTCAAAGGATCAAACTTTCTGGTTTCCTGCTCTATTGTTCCACCGTTTTCATAAACTTCAACATGTCTTTTGGCTTCATTTTCAATTGCTTGCATAACGAACTTAACAGAATTAACGTTTTTCATTTCACAACGACAACGTAATTCATCCGAACCATACGGACGCACTGAAACATTCACATCGCAGCGCATTGAACCTTCATCCATATTACCATCGCAAGTACCGAGATAGCGCAAAATGGAACGCAATTTTTTCAAAAAGGCACCGGCCTCTTCCGGCGAACGGAAATCAGGTTTAGTCACAATTTCCATCAACCCGACCCCAGCTCGATTCAAATCAATAAAGGTTTTTTTGGGATCCAAATCATGAATAGACTTACCGGCATCTTGCTCAATATGCATCCGCTCAATACCGATGTCTTTGGTGCTGCCGTCTTCCAAATCAATAGAAACTTTACCCTCCCCGACAATCGGATACTGAAACTGGGTAATCTGATATCCCTGAGGTAAATCGGCATAGAAATAATTCTTGCGAGAAAAAGCAGAATATTTATTAATAACGGCATTTAACCCCAAACCGGTCTTAACCGCCTGATGAACACATTCCATATTCAACGCAGGCAGCATTCCCGGCATACCGGCATCAATGAACGAAACATTTTCATTAGGATCAGCACCATATTCCGTTGAGGCACCGCTATACATCTTAGATTTTGAAATAATTTGACAGTGAATTTCTAATCCGCAGATAATTTCCCACTTGCCTTTGGCTGTTTCAATAATATAGTCACTCATCCTCTTACTTCCTTACAAACTTGGCATCAGCTTCCAAAGCGGAAGCAATTTTAAAGACTGTCGCTTCATCAAAAGCTTTACCGATAACCTGTAATCCCAACGGCAACCCTTTCGCAGAAAGACCTATTGGCAAACTAAGCCCCGGCAGCCCTGCTAAATTGACCGAAACGGTAAACACGTCATTCAAATACATATTAATCGGATTATCCTGCATAGACTTATCACCAATCGGAAACGCAGCTGTCGGCGCAGTCGGTGTCAGAATAGCATCACATTTTTCAAAAGCTTTGATAAAATCTTGACGCACAAGTTGGCGGATTTTCTGAGCTTTAAGATAATAAGCATCATAATATCCTGCTGACAAAACATAGGTCCCAATCATAATACGACGCTTAACTTCCGCACCAAAACCCTCGGTACGCGCATTGATATACAAATCATCCAAATGCTGCCCCGGAACTCTTAACCCGTAACGAATACCGTCATAACGCGCTAAATTTGAAGAAGCTTCCGCCGGTGCGATAATGTAATAAGCCGCCAAAGCATATTTGGTATGCGGCAGAGAAATATTAACAATTTCTGCGCCGCGGGATTTTAGCATTTCAATCCCTTTATCCCAATAAGCGGCAATCTCCGCGTTTAAGCCATCCGGACGATATTCTGCCGGAATACCGATTTTCATGCCGCGAATATCCTGATTGAGAAAACTTTCAAAATCCGGAACCGCTATATTTGCAGAAGTACTGTCTTTTGCATCATAACCGGACATTGCCGTCAACATAATCGCCGCATCACGAACATCTTTGGTAATTGGGCCGGCTTGATCCAAAGAGGAAGCAAACGCAATAATTCCATAACGAGAGCAACGACCATAAGTCGGCTTAATCCCAGTCACCCCGCAAAAAGCTGACGGCTGACGAATAGAACCGCCGGTATCTGTTCCGGTCGCTCCGGCACAAACATTTGCCGCCACAGCGGCTGCTGAACCACCGGATGAACCGCCGGCAACCAACTTTTCATCTTTGCTCCAAGGATTAACAGCCGGTCCGTAATAACTGGTTTCATTACTTCCGCCCATAGCAAACTCATCCATATTCAGTTTACCCAAAACAGAAGCACCTGCAGCCAAAAGCTTTCCTGTAACCGTTGATTCATATTGCGGAACAAATCCGTCAAGAATATGCGAACAAGCGGTGGTTCGAATACCTTTGGTACAGAATAAATCTTTAATCCCCAAAGGAATACCCTCCAAAGCCCCGTTTGTTCCTTTAGCATATTTTTCGTCAGAAACTTTAGCCTGTTCCAAAGCTATTTCCGGCGTTTCAAGCACATAAGCATTATATTGCCGATTATCTTCCATGGCTTTAACATACGCAGAAGCCACTTCCGTTGCGGAGAAATCACGTTTTTTCAGACCATCCCGAGTCTCAGCTATTGTTAATTTTGTTAAATCACTCATTCTTCTACACTTTCATCTTTAACGCCGTTCAACAGTTTTAATTGCTTTTTTAATTCCTCCAACGGAATCTGAATCTGCTTATCTCCGTGACCGACTTTCATGCTGCCGCCGTCAATTTTTATTTCCACCGGTTTTCCATCTTTTGTTCCGACAACAGATAAGCCGTCCCTTCCCAGCCGAACATTAAATTTATTACCCTCACCATCTTCTTTAACCAAACTGAGACCGTCAGTTCCCACACTCATCCCGGGAACCTTATCTTGAATACTTTTAACCGTGCGATAGATTGTCCAGGCTTTCCAGGCACCCCAGCTTAACAAAACAACAACGATGCCCCCAATAATCCATTTTACTTTAGTGTTCATATTTTATTCCACCACTTTGGGAACCACAAAATATCCATATTCGGCCTGAGGAGCATTTGCCAAAACGGCAGCGGCCTGATTCCCTTCAGTCACCTTATCATCACGACAGGAAATATGGCTGTCATTAACAGATACCAGAGGCTCAACATTATCTGTATCAACTTCGTTCAACTGCTCAATCCAAGACAAAATCTTATTAAATTCCTGCTCGGCAGCTTCAATTTTGTCATCATCAATTTTCAAACGTGACAAAAACGCCACCTTTTTAACTGTTTCCTTATCTATAGCCATTTTCTTTTCCTTACATATTCAATTTTAACGGCGGTAAAACCGTTTCATATTGCAATCTTTTTAGCATATTAACGGCATCAATATCAAGTCCCATTTGTTTAACCGTTTTATTAACCGAAATTTTCGCTCCGCCATTAATTAACTCGGCAACTTTTTCCTGAAAAGTTTTGGCTTTCGGATAATAAACAATATTAAAACGGCCTTGCGGAGCTATATCACTCAGCTTTTTAGCCCAAATGACAGCCTGACTGATTCCGCCAAGTTCATCTATCAAACCGTTATCAACGGCCTGCTGTCCGGTCCAAACTCTGCCACGTGCTAATTTATCCATTCCATCGGAAGTAATCTGACGTGCTTCTGCAACTTTGGTCACAAAATCATGATAAACATTATCCAAAGACTTATTAAACACAGCTTTTTCTGAAGCACTGAACTTGTGATTAGCCGATAAAATCCCGGCATTATCACCAAATTTGACCTCACCCCAATTAACTTTTAATTTATTCCATAAACCTGCAAATACGATTTTACCGCCTAAAACACCGATAGAACCGGTAATCGTTGCCGGTTCAGCCAGCAACTTATCTCCGGCCAAGGCAACAAAATACCCACCGGAAGCGGCATAATCGCCCATAGATACAATTATCGGCAGATGATTCTTCTCTTTCAGACGCATCAATGCATTCCAAATTTCATTTGAAGCACTGTAACTGCCGCCCGGGCTGTTTATCCGCAACACTAAAGCTTTGACATTTCCATTAGCTGCGATTTCATCCAATTGCTGAATAAACGTTTCCGCCCCGATAACATTATCACCTCGTAAAGGGTTGCTCTGACTTTTTCCCGCATCAATGGTTCCTTCCATTGTCACAAAAGCAATCACCGGCAAACCCTTATCTCCATCACCGACACTGGCGGCATAATCATACATATCAATCATCTTTCCGCCGGTTTCATTCATAACCTTTTCAATCAACTCAGGACGATAAGCTACCCGGTCAATAAGCTTTTCATCCACACCCGTTTCAGCAAAAACCGGAGCCTCATTAATCAGCTTACGCAACTGTTTTTTATCAATTTTCCTCTCGGCACTGACATCATTCACAATCTGCTCAAACAAACTGCGCCCCATTTGTTCAGTCTCTTTTTTATATGGAACCGTAAAATCAGAATAAAGTAGTGATGCCGCCGCATTTTTATATTCATGGCGAGCATAAAATTCCGCCGTTACGCCAATTTTTTCCAACAAACCCTTGAGAAAAGGAATTTCCATGTTTAATCCCGTAATTCCGATTTCTGTATTGGGTTGCATCCAAATTTCATCAAACGCTGTTGCCAAATAATATTCATCTGTTCCGCCGCCAAAACTCCCCATCCCGGTTGAATAGATATAAGCTTTTTTGCCCGTTGCGCGAAAATCCTTAATAGCTTGCCGTAGTTCCTGAAGCTGCGCCAATCCGAAATGAGAATTATTTACCTGCGCAATAATAGCCTTAACTCGACCATCCAAAGCGGCTGCTCGAATAGCCACAATCAAATCATAAAAAGAAATACTTGGCGTTTCGCTGAATTCAGCAATTAAATCATCACTGCGAAGCTCCGGATAAGTCCGATTTAAATCTAATGTAATAATTGCCTGACGCGGCACCGGCTGTGTCATAACCGACGGAGTTTTCAGCATATTTAATGCAACCGCCAATAACATAATGAACAATGCACCAAATAATGCAAAAGAATAAGTAACTGATTTCAAAAGAATTTTAACAGCCAGAGCCTTGCGTTTTTTTATCTTTAATTCCGGAAACGGACTTCTAAATTCCACCATAACTTCCCCATTCTTTATATAAGATTTCTGTTAAGTATAAACCGATGATTGCGGCAAACAAGCTATTCCTGCATTTTCCACAGTCAAACAATTTTTCTTATGCATCAAATAATCCGCTATTCCGTCATTTCTCCTTCCATATGACATCTGAAGCTGTCGTCCTGAACCGTATTTTTTATCTGTCATTCCGAACCGCAACACAGTGAAGGATCCATATTCAAACCGGCACGATGTTGATAATGCGGCAGCCCAAACATAGATTCTTCGTCGCACAGCTCCTCAGCATGACACTCCCACCGTTCTCTTCTCCCTCCACACACCGCTCTTTGCTCCTACATTTGCCACCATGTTTTCCCCTCTGCCTCGACATCCGACCATCCATATACGCAACTTGCCCCAGACACCCTCCCAATATTCACTCCCCCATCGGCCAACTTTCCTTCCGACCAAACAATCGCAATATTTTGATTGCAAAATAAAAATAATTGCCTAATATAACTCTCGCAGCCGAGAGATTGGTTGTGGTGTCTCAAAAACATCTCAAAGATAAAATATCCTCCATTTTGGGGGAGTGGTCGATATAAGGCGCAAGCACGAATAAGACCGACTGTTATTGGCAGTTTTTGAGCTCCTCCACCTTTTTTTATAAAAAGGTGGTTTTGTTTTTAAAATCCTTTCTCTGCCTCCCCTTAATTTTAAGGGGAGGTATGGAGGGGATTAATAAACCTAAAGGAGCTTGGAATGTTAGAAAAAGTAACGCTGCAAATCACACCCAAAGATTTGCAAACCACCATCGGGCGGACACTCGGTATTTGGTTGATGATGATACGCTCACAACGCAACATCAGCCGGGAGCAAGTCTGCCGCGAAACCAAAATTAATCCGAAAAGTCTGGAGAAAATTGAAAGCGGCCGTGCTGCCATAACCAATATGGATATCGGTTATTTACTGGACTATTATCAGCTTAATGTCAGCGTGGTTTTGGAAAACGGATAAAGTTTTCATCCTGGAAAAGAGGGAGAGTATAAAAAAAACCGGAGCATACCTGCCCCGGTTTTTCAACTAATCTAAAACACTAGAATTCAGACAGAACCTGACCGGATTCATGAGCGTTTTTCAAAGAAACCATACCAACCATATGGTAACCGGCATCAACGTGCAATACTTCGCCGGTAATAGCTTCGCCCAAAGGAGACAGCAGAGCCAAAGCAGCGCGACCGACTTCTTCTTGAGTAACATTGCGCTGTAACGGAGCATTCAGTTCATTCCAACGCAGGATTTTACGGAAATCACCAATACCGGAAGCAGCCAATGTCTTAATCGGACCGGCAGAAACGGCATTAACGCGAACGCCCTGCTCACCCATATCAACGGCAGCATAACGAACAGCAGCCTCCAAAGCAGCCTTGGCAACACCCATAATATTATAGTTCGGCAATGTTCTTTCACCACCCAGATATGTCAAGGTAACAATAGAACCGTTTTCACTCATGTAAGGAGAAGCACAACGGCAGGTTTCCAACAAAGAATAGCAGGAAATATGCATTGTGTTGAGGAAGTTCGGCAAAGTCGTATCAATTGTACGGCCTTTAAGCTCGTTTTTGTCAGAAAATGCAATAGCATGAACCACAAAGTCAATTTTCCCCCATTTTTCACCCAATTCTTTAAAGCAGGCTTCCACACTGGCGGAGTCGGTCACATCACATTGAATCAAAGTCGGTTCAAAGCTCAGGGTTTCCGATAAAGGTTTAACTCTTTTTTCCAAAGCTTCATTCTGATAAGAAAAAGCAATCTGAGCGCCTTGCGCATCCAAAGCCTGAGCAATACCCCAAGCAATAGACTTGTCATTGGCAAGTCCCATAATCAAACCTTTTTTACCAGCCATAAGCGGCGCAGCTGTAGTCATAATATTTTCCTTTGCTTAATTAAAAAAATTAATGTAGAAACTAATAAAGCTATTTAATAAATTATACGTTCTTTGTAAACAATTTTTTTTGAGAGACCGGTATGTATTGGAAAACTCTATTTAAAAGACCCGTTAAACATAAATTACAACAACAGTTGGATACCATCCGCGAATTTTTATTTTTCCTCTCCAAACGCGCCCAAAACGACACCATTTTCCGCGTAGCTGCCTCACTCAGCTATACATCGCTGATTGCCATAGTCCCGCTGTTTGCCATCGGTCTGGCAATTTTTTCGGCTTTTCCGGTCTTCAACAGCGTACGAGACCAAATTGAAGAATTTCTCTTAAAAAACTTTGTTCCCACCATTGAGCAGGAAGTCAGCCAATATTTTTCCGAATTTCTCAATGCAACCGGACAACTGACAACTTTCGGCGTTGTCGGCCTTGCTATTACTGCAATTTTGATGTTATCCACCATTGAAAACAGCTTAAACTTCATATTCAAAATCACCCGCCCCAGACGCTTCACCACCAAAATCACCCTTTATTGGACAGTTATCACTCTCGGACCGCTGTTGCTCGGTGCTGCATTTTCTCTCCGCGGCTATCTGTTTACCCTCCAAAAAATTATGCCTGAAACAATGGACAACAACAGCTTGTGGATAAGTACCATGCTTCCGGCCTTGATGACTTTATTGCTATTAATGCTGGTCTACATTTTAGTTCCCAATAAAAAAGTTCGGATTATCAATGCATTTGCCGGAGCATTCACTGCAGTTATTCTGTTCAGCCTTTTGCGCCGAGGCTTCAGTATAGCCATTACCATGAGTGCCACCTATAAAACTCTCTACGGTGCACTGGCCACCCTTCCCGTCTTTTTAGTCTGGATGTATCTTGCTTGGGCTGTCGTTATCTTTGGAGCTGTCGTTACCGCCGCACTTGAAGAATATCAACAGTTAAACGAACGCCAACTGAAAAAAATTATCGTAACCGGAAAACCCGAAAAAAGATAAAAATAAAAACTTAAAAATTTCTCTTGCAAAAAGAACAAAAGTAGTACATTATCATTTTCATCGGGATAACTTCCATCCGCAAATTGTATTTTCTGCAAATAAGTCGGATAACATTGATATCTATAATTAACGGAAAGAGAAACTAATGGAAAAAGATAAAGCACTGGACGCTGCCCTCAGCCAAATTGAACGCGCTTTCGGCAAAGGGTCGATTATGCGGCTCGGACAAAACACCAACATTGATATTGAAGCAATTTCTACCGGATCGCTGGGTATTGATATTGCACTCGGCATCGGCGGAATGCCCAAGGGTCGTATTATTGAAATCTACGGTCCCGAAAGCTCAGGTAAAACCACTTTGGCCCTAAGTGTTATTGCTCAAGCTCAGAAAAAAGGCGGAACTTGCGCTTTTATTGATGCCGAACACGCTCTCGACCCCAGCTACGCAAAGAAAATCGGCGTAGATATTGACAACTTGTTAATCTCTCAGCCGGATGCCGGGGAACAAGCTCTGGAAATTGCTGACACACTGGTACGCTCCGGTGCTATTGATGTTCTGGTCGTTGACTCTGTTGCCGCTCTGGTTCCTAAAGCTGAACTTGAAGGCGAAATGGGCGATTCACATATGGGACTGCAAGCCCGTTTAATGAGTCAGGCTCTGCGCAAATTAACATCCACAGTTTCCCGCTCAAATACATTGATTATCTTCATTAACCAGATTCGTATGAAAATCGGCGTCATGTTCGGTAACCCCGAAACAACCACCGGCGGTAACGCTCTCAAATTCTACGCATCGGTTCGTATTGATATTCGCCGTGTTGGGGCCATTAAAGACAAAGATGATGTCATCGGCAGCCAAACCCGTGTTAAAATCGTTAAAAACAAAGTTGCTCCGCCGTTCAAGGTTGTTGATTTTGATATCATGTACGGCGAAGGCATCTCCAAAACCGGCGAATTGATTGATTTGGGTATCAAAGCCGGACTGGTTGAAAAAGCCGGAGCCTGGTTCTCATACAAAGGCGAAAAACTGGGACAAGGCCGAGAGAACGCCAAAATCTTCCTGCGCGACCACCCGGAAGTGGCCGAAGAAATCGAAAACAAGATTCGCGCTGATGCCGGACACTTAACCACCGAAATGATTGGTGATGAAGACCCAGCTTCAGATGAAGCTTAACACAACAAAAAAGCCCTTGAAAACTCAAGGGCTTTTTCTTTAAAACTTGGCAATACTATACTGTTACTGCACAAACATAACTGCCGGACGACCCTGCAGAACCATTCTTTGCTGCGCCATCATCATTTCCTGTTGAGAATTACCATACATCCCCAAAAAAGTAAGGAAATAGCTGACAATATAAAAAGCAACAGCCGCAATCCGCAAAATTTTAATTAATCCGAAATCGCCTTTAAACGGAACATCTTCGGCATCCTTATTAATCAAACAAATCTCCGCCAAAACCCAAACTTGCACAAACACCAGTGGAATAAAACACAAAAAACCTGAAAATAATGTAATCAACAATTGAATAGTTGCTTTTCGGGTATAACCGGCATAATAATTATGCGCACCAAAAATTCCGAGAAGCCACCCCAAAAGCACATAAGCCACACCGCTTTTTGCCCCTGAGCGTTCCTCTGTATTTTTTTTGATAAGCGTTTGTTTAAGTTGCGTATATTCTTCTTCATTCAAAATATTTCGGTCGCGCAACTTGGCCAGTTTTTCAAAATCGTCAATATTATCCATGATTATCTCCCTGTTAAAATTGTTAAGGAAAATATAATCACCTTTATCCGGAATCCAATATTACATAAAAAACAAACTCCCCAATCATCACGATTAGAGAGTTTGCAACCAAAGTTAAGTAGTAAGAAACCTACTGTGCGAGAATGGCTCGTTTAACCATTATGCACCGGTTTCCCGTAAGTTCATGCGGTTCAAAAACAACTTTGTCTGTAATGTCTTCTCCAGACTTTTCAAGTTTGACAACAAAGATGACTGCTGTCTGAGAAGCACGGAAGCTGACGAGTATACACACCTTGTTTATCACGAACAGAGCATAATACGTATACGCAGCAATTGGTGAGAAAGAGAATTTCTTATCCTCCAATGTATTGACAAAAGCAATAGCTTTTGTTTTGAAATAGCCAAGGAACGACACCTCATAAGCATCGGCCTCATAGGCTGTTCCGCTGAATACATTCGGGAGGTTGGATTGAATATCTTTCAAACTCAGTGTTTCTTTTTCCGGCAGGGAAGGAATTCCCTTGAATGCGGCCATTACTTCTGCAACTACATACTTTTTCTTCATTTTTACAAAAATTTTAGTGAAACAATAATTATCTATTGACGTCAAGCTAACACAAAACTTAGACAAAAACAAGTTTTTTTTACTTTCTCCAGAAATTTTTTGTAAACACGACCAATATTGTGACAACTTCCAAACGCCCAAGCAGCATAGCAAAAGATAAAATATATTTGGCAATATCCGACAAACTGCTGTAATTTCCGCTGGGACCAATAACAGCCCCTACTCCCGGACCGGAGTTAGTAATACTGGCTATCGCTGCGCTGAAAGCTATTTCAAAAGGCTCTCCTGTTAAAGCGACCAAAACACTCACGGCCGCAATACTCAGCATATATCCGGCAAAGAAGACAAAAACCGAAGACATTACAGCATTACCGGCAGTCAAAGAACCTATTTTCACCGGCAAAACCCGATTCGGATCCGTCGCCAACGTCAACGACTGACGAATAAAGGCGAAAATCACCTGCCAACGAAAGATTTTAATTGAACCTGATGTTGACCCGGTACAACCACCGGTCAAAGCAAAAATCATAAACAAAGTCCCGGCAAAAGCTCCCCATGTCATATAATCTGTTGAGCAAAAACCGGCAGACGTTACAACTGAAATAATATTAAACGAGGCATAGCGCAAAGCATCCCCGAAACCGTAAACTCCTTTAAACACCAGCCAACATGACGTTGCCAAAATATAAACTGCCAAAACTTTCAGAAACGTTACCACCTGCTGGGTTCTAAATGAATGCATATCCTGATTCTGGATAATCATAATATAAAAAGTCATCGGTAAGGAACTTAAAATCAAAAATAAAGCAGCCAACATTTCTACCATAATGCTGTCATAAAATCCCAGCGATGCATTTTTAATCGACAAACCGCAAGTCGCCACAATGGATAAACCGTGATTAACAGCATCAAACCACGGCATTCCAGCCCAATGCAATGAAAAAACACACCCCAAAACCAACGACACATAAACAAACATAATCCGCTTGGCAATATAATTAAACTTCGGCATGAATTTATCGTCAATATCAGAATTTTCTCGCTGAAAAATCTGCATTCCGCCAATTCCCAAATACGGCAACAATGCAACCGCAAACATAACAATTCCAATTCCGCCCAGACAACTGAGAATAGAACGCCACAGCAATATCGCCTTAGGCATGGCCTCCACATCCGGCAAAATCGTTGCTCCGGTCGTGCTTAACCCGGACATTGTTTCAAAAAATGCATCCGCAAAATCAGGAATCGCATCTGACAACACAAAAGGCAAAGTCCCCAGAACCGTCAAACTCATCCAGCCGCAAACCGTAATCAAATACCCCTGCTGTAACGTAATTTTCTTTATCGCCATTCTGTTGGCCAAATATAAAGATAAACCTATAAACAAACAAATTATGGAAGAACTGAGAAAATGTGACCAAGATGCGGAAGTCCAATACATATCAGAAAATGCCGGAACCAGCATCGCCAGTCCCAGCACGC
>CANDEX010000032.1 GCA_947383875.1 uncultured Azospirillum sp.
CCGCGGATGCCTCCAAATGTGAAGGTTCTTTTCTCAAATGCCCTTGGGATTTATCTAAAGCAGCTTGCCAGGAAAAGGAAGAAACAGGTGTTGGTGCAATCCTCTATGGAGATGGAACAGTCAGTAAGGATATTCTTGACGGTAAAATGCCAATCGGTATTGTCTTTGATGTAGAAAATCGCTTAGCAATGGCATTAACGGATGTAAAAAAAGACGGTAGCTCAGGGAGCGAATATATGATTTGGTCAAATAATTATTACGATTTAACGGATTTAGAGAATTGTACTGATAATGATATTTCGTATGGTACGGATTTGACACCAATTACTTGTGGTGAGGATGGCAGGATGAATACGAATGTAATATTAGCTTGTAGTGGCAGTAATTGTGGCGGAACACCGGCTGCGACAGCTGCAAATGCTTATCAGTCGTCAGGCTGCATGAAAGACTTCTGTAAGAAAACAAAATGGTTTTTACCAAGCTTAAGGGATTTGCAGAACATATACATAGCCAAAGATAAGTTGAATGTAACTCTGACAGCGTTAAGCACTAAAGGAGCAACCAAAGTAAGTGAAAATTGGTACTGGTCTTCCACGGAGTATGATGAACACGATGCCTGGGGATTCGGTATGGTTAGGGGTGAAACGTATTGGCTTACTAAGACCAATAATGGCAGTTACAATCTCTACGTCAGACCGGTTCTTGCTTTTTAAGGAGGGAGGCTGTTTATTTACTGTTACCGTAAATGCTTTCGCCCCAATCTTCGGCAAGTTTTTGCAGATTGCTGTCGATGGTTTTCAAACGTTTCTCTGCTGCCACTTTAGAAATATAGATAAACAAATTCGGAACTTCCATATAGACAATTAAGCCTAATCCGGCGGAACCCAGCATGATAATCAGGTTGAAGATATCGCTCAGGATAAAGAAAGCATCACGCACCGTAAAGTTATTGATAACGTGAAACAGGTAGATAAAGACACCGGCAAGATTAAAGCAGCCGACAATAATTAATTTGTTGGTGTTTTTACGGTCAGTGACCATGATGGTAAATGTCGGTAACAAGCCGATGAGCAGGACGACCATGACAGGCAGAGTGGTAAAAATGGCAATGAGCACGCCTATTACCAGCATTATTTTCTGCATGAGGGTTAGTTTGAAGTAGGAACCTTGCAGTCCCGGTACCTGATTGTTGCTGCGGACTTTACTGATTTTGCTCATTTCATTATCCAAAAGAAAAGGTTAAGCACAAAGGAAGTTATCATGGTTAAAACAGCCAAAACGCTGGCAAAGCGCATAGCAACTATTTTGGCTTCTTCATTCCATTTGGCGGTGTTGTTAATCAGGTTATTTTTTTCGCTAATCATCAGATTGGCGTTTTTCAACGCATTGGCATAATCCAGATTATCTTTTTGTCGGGCTTCGTCATTTTCAATTATATCTGTGATTTCGTATAATTTACCGTTTTTGTGGACCTTCAACAGTTCACGTTCAAGATATTTTTGGTATTTCAGATTATGATAGCTTTTGATAACCAGCATACAGGCACTGACCAGCCATTTGGCTAAATTAGGCAGTTGTGCCGGGCCGTATTTATTTTGCATATCGGTATAAAGGCGCAGAATAGCACTGGCTTGCAGGGCTTCTCTTCCGGAATTTAAATCTGTTAAAATACCGTCGATTTTTTTGCCGAGTTTACAACGTAAGTAAGCCATGATGTTTTTGTCATAAGGCATAGAGGTTACTTTGCCTGCGGCATAAGTGTGATCTAGTGCGCGAAGAATACGCGGTGCGGAATTGACGAATTCGTCTCCCAGCAAAGGGCTGATACAGGGTAAGTCGTCATCAAAATCATACATAATACGGTCGACGCCGTATCCCATATCTCGGCGGCTGATGTAGGCTTTGAATTCACCGGCATTGGAGGGGGCGCGTACTGAAGTTTGTTCTTGATACCAGCTTTTAATTAAGTCGGTGTTGAATAAATCATGGAAGCTGTTCAGGTTTTCGTTGTTTTTGATGGCAAGAAACAACGCTTTAGACACACCGCCGGGAAACAGTCGGAGGTTTTTGTATTTGATGGGCATCCGCGGGTTAAGCAGGATACATAATTTGGAGATGACGAGTTCTCTGCTGGATGCATTTTCACCGCTGGTGTGCAGTAATTTGTCAATCTGAGTTGTCAGTTTTTCATTTTCCAGGCCGTTTTTAATCCAGTCAGTGATTTTCCCTGAACGCAGCAGCTCATATCCTTCTTCTGAATTTTGCGATAAAGCATAGGTAACATCTGCAATGGTGTAAACTTTTTCACCGTTAATTGTCAGTGATTTTTTTGGTTTTTCGCTGACATTTGGGGTGGTGGTAATGGTCTTTCCTTCAAGAATGCTGTATGTTTGCGTGTAAGTCCAGCGGTTTTCTTCATCATCATTCAGCAATCCACGGAAAATATTGCCGTAATACATTGAGACTTTGTCGTTATCCAACAATGTTTGGTAGCTGCCTTTTTTCAATTTAAGGCGCAAAATTTCAATATCTGTTAATTCGCTGAGCAGCGGATGTCCAAGGTAGAGTTGCAGCATAACCGCACCAACGGCATAGATGTCATTTTTTTCATTGCCGTTACCGCGTCCTTCTTTCATGGCCGCCAGGCTTTCAATCGTTTCAAAAGCCGCCGGTTGATGAAATGCCGGAAATGAAGCGATGCAGTCACCGAGAACTATATTTTCCCGCGCTTCATCCCGGTAGTAAATATTATCCGGCCTTATGGCACGGTGGGTGATGCCGTAACCGCGCAGAACCTCAGTTACAGACAGCAAAGACAACAGTGTGTTTTTGAACTTGTCAGGCTGGTTTTTTAAACTGTAGTTACCATTGTTATCAATGACACGCCCACCAAGAGGTGTTTCATAAATGAGAGCCATATTACGGGAATTTTCAATCGGATAGCTGATAATTCCGTATTCAACCAGCTTCATAATGCCTTGATGTTCTATGGATTTGAGATAAGGCAGCAGAGAACTGCGCGGCGAGGTTTTATTGTTGCATACCAAGGCGAAGAGTTCACGTTTGTCATTAATTTTGTCTTCGACTTTATAAGCTTTTCCGCCATTGCTGTCCAGCCAAACCATAGGTGAAGAAAAGTCTATCGTATATCTTTCTTTCAGGACATAGACATTTTCTTTGCCGGCAGTCGGTGCTGGTTCGGTTTGTGCAACCGGCGTGGTTTGCTCTGTTTCTTGTTCTGCCATTTGGTGGATTCTCTCATCTTAACTTTCTTCTGAGCGGGATTATATAATAATAAGGGTTAATAAAACACAAATATTTTTTGTTTTTATGGAAAATTAACGCTAAAATACGGCAAATATCGCTAATCGGGTTAGGATGAAATGGAAAAATCGCAGACATTGAATGATATGAGTATTGAATTTTTAGAACGTCCGAAAGAGACGACTGTTCAGGTTGCGGTTCATCCTGAAATTTTGGCTGAAGCCAGTCGTTATCATGTTGATTTAGATGCTTTGGAAAAAACGGATGTTCCTGCCGGGTTTTCTGTGCAGAAAGATGTTAAGCCCGTTTATGACATTCAACCGGTGGAAAAACAACTTGAAAATCGTTTTCTTGAAGAAACGGATGTGCCGTTGCAAGATGTGGCGGATAAAGTTTTTAACCGTTCAGAGCGGCCGATTGTCATTGTGAGAGATGATAAAATAGAATATGCCAACAAGAGCTTTATGAATTTGCTGGATGTTAAAAACGAAAAGGAAATTCTTCATGAAAAGTTTTTAAAGCTGGTTGTGAGAGATGATTGGAATTTTCTTGCGGAAAATATCGGTGCAATGCTGACGAATAATGAAACGGCAGTTATTCGTTTGGTCGGAACCAATCATAAAGTTTCAAAAGTTAAATTTGAGGCAATATATCTCTCGGATAATCAACATTTTACCTTTATTTTAATGGGAGAGAGGCCTGTGCCGAAAACGGTAACGGCAATGAGTATGTATGATGCGGTAACCGGGTTGCCAAATTTTTATTTGTTTGAAGACAGGGTGCAGACAGCTGTTAATTATGAAAATCATAAGGATGTTCGGCAGAAGAAAAATATGATTGCCGTGGCAGGAATAAGCATTGATAATTTTGCAGAGCTTAAAAATATAGGGCTGCATGATATGATACTCCGACGTCTGGCGGAAAAATTAGTGCTTAGTTTGAAGAAAATTTATACGGCGGCCAGCGGGCTGAAATATCAGTTTTGGATTTTGATGCCGGATGTTTCAGACGAGGAAAGTCTTAAAGTCGAGTTACAAAAAATTCAGAATATTTTTTCTGAACCGGTTGCGGATAATTTTACGAAGCATGATATTTCAGTGTCAATCGGAGTGAGTGTTTATCCTGAACCGGGAAGTTCGGCTAAGAAATTGATTGAGCAGGCAATTATGGCCGTTCAGAAAGCTCAGAGAGAAGGTGGGCGGCGAATGCAGGTGTTTGGTATTTAGTCTTTTATCTCGAAGAAGCCGCGGCCGTCTCGTAAAATTTGATAGGCTTGTGAGGTGTAGTTTCCATCTGATGTGTGCACTGTCAAACCGGGGAGAATAGATGCCGGTGCTTTAGAATCTTTTTCGGCAATAACCATGACTCGTTTAGCGTTTTGTCCTGATTTGGAAAATAACGGGATAATTTTGATGTTTCCGGCTTTTCCATACAGGGTTGCTAAAATTTCGGTAATCGCTTCAGTCCGATTAATCAGGTATATGAAACCTTTAGGGGCTGTCATCTTGATACAGAATTTTATCCATGAAGTCAGGTTAAAATTGTGGAGATTATGAGCAAAGGCTTTGCTTTGATTGGGTGAGGGCATATCATGGTCACTGTATGGCGGGTTGGAAATGACGTGGCGATATGAACAAGGTGGCAGAAGTGTTTTGGTTGTACGGATATCCGCGTTTATGTAATTCAGGAAATGACTGAAACCGTTAGCGGCTGCACTTTGATTAGATAAATCTGCAAGTTCGGGTTGGAGTTCAAGCCCCGTGATTTGAGGTTCTTTGTCGCGGAAGCGTGCGGCCAGGCAAAGCGAAATTGCGCCGGTTCCAGAGCCGACATCAAGAATCTTATCGCCGGATTTAACCTTATTAACCAGTGATGATAAAATGACGGCATCGGTCGATGCACGATAACCATTTATGGGTTGAAATATTTTAATCTGTCTGTTGAGCAGATAATCGTTGCTGTAGTTTGTCATGTTTTCCTCAAGCGGATTGTAGCCGATATTTTGTAAAAATCCAGCAAATAATTTGTTGAAATCGGTTGCAAGCAAAGGGAGGGTTGTATAAACTGGCGGCATTGTTTAACTTGATAAGGATTTATAAAATGAAAACGCTGATTGTGATTCCCGCCCGTTACGGTTCAACCCGTTTCCCCGGTAAACCGCTGGCTAAAATTGCCGGGAAAGAAATGTTACTTCGTGTGTGGGAAAATGCATTGAAGGCAGCGGCAAAATTTGAGGGGTGTCAGGCAGTTGTCGCCACAGATGATGAGCGGATTATGGATTTTTGCCGCGATCACGGAATGACGGCGGTTATGACGTCAGTTAATTGCCCGACAGGTACGGATCGGGTTATTGAAGCGGCTGAAAAAATGCCTGAACTGCCCGAATTTGTGGTAAATTTGCAAGGTGATAATCCTATTTGTCCGACTTGGTTTGTTGAAGCGGTGATTAATGAATATTATAAAAATGACAGAGTTGAAACCGTAACACCGGTGGTTAATCTGTCTTGGGAAGAGTTGGATAAGCTGCGTGAACATAAAAAGGAAACACCGTTTAGCGGTACGACGGCAGTGTTTAATGCTGAAGGGGATGCTTTTTATTTTTCTAAAAATATTATTCCGGCTATTCGTAAAGAAGATAAAGTGCGAGAAAATATGGAAATTTCTCCGGTTTATCGTCAGGTGGGGTTGTATGGTTATCGGTTGGATGTGTTGCGGAAAATTGCTAAGCTGCCTGAAGGATTTTATGAAAAGCTGGAAGGTTTGGAACAATTGCGCTGGATTGAAAACGGTATTAAAGTTCGTTGTGTGAAAGTTGATTATCGTGACTTTGGTAAGATGGCTTCTTTGTCCGGAGTTGATTCACCGGAAGATGTCGCCCGTGTTGAAGCCGTTATTGCCGAATTGGGAGAATTTTAATGACGACCAGATTAATTATTGCCAGACACGGCAACACATTTACCAAAGACCAGACGCCGACCCGTGTTGGCGGTCGGACAGATTTACCGTTGGTGGAAAGCGAACGCGGAACGAATATCGGTAAGTATTTGAAACAGGAAAGTATGTTGCCGGATGCGGTATTTGCTGCGCCGTTAAAAAGAACCATGGAAACTGCGCGTTTAGCAGTGAAGGAAATGGGATTGCCGCTGGCAATTCAGGAGGAGGACAGCTTTCGTGAAATTGATTATGGTCCCGATGAAAATAAAACGGAAGATGAAGTAATTGCCAGAGTAGGTGAAGAGGCGATTAAACTGTGGAATGAAAAAGCAATTGCGCCCGAGGGCTGGTTAGTGGATGTTCCGGGATTGATTAAGACTTGGGAAAGTTGGGCTGAGAAAGTTGCCGTTGATTATAAGGATAAGACGGTAATGATTGTTTCCAGCAATGGTATAATTCGTTTTGCGCCTCATATTACCGGAGATTTTGAAAGCTTTGCAAAAGCGCATGATATCAAAGTTGGTACGGGGTGTTTGTGTATTTTTGAAAAAGAAGACGGTAAGCCGTGGGTTTGTAAAGAATGGAACCTGAAACCGGCGAAGTTTTTGGGATAATGAAAAGGTGCCATTTGGCACCTTTGTTTTGAGAGACATTAAAAAGCGACTACCGGCCTGATGTCGTAATCGTTAGAATTCTTATCGGCTCGGAGGCCGGAATGACAATAAGTGTTGATTTGTGTTTTCTTATTTTATTCTTTGTAGGCTGCGCGGCGAATGCGGTCATTTATTGCTAATCCCAACCCTGTTTCGGGGATGGGAGACATACAAATGCCTTTGTAATTCTCTTGTCTGTCAGCAAAGCGCAGATATGCGAACAGACGGCTGGCTGCCTCTTCCAGATTAGCTGTCGGACTGAGATTAATATCAGAATCGGATACATTGCCAAAGCCGATATAAAATTCACCGGCGTTTCTTTCAGCCGCGTTAATCCGCAACGGTTTTCCGGGGGCGTAATGTTTTAATAATTGTCCCGGGGCACTGGGCAGATTGGGATTGCCGTGTGAGATGAGTACTTTTTCATTAAGAAAATCTTCCAAATCTTCTAAAGTTGTTCCGCCGGCACGCAACATGACAGCTTGTTTTCCGGTGAGATCAATAATAGTAGATTCTACGCCGACGCTGCATTGGCCGCCATCCAGAATCATATTAACTTTGTCACCTAAGCTGTCGCGGACATGGTGTGCAGTGGTTGGACTGATGGATTTAAAACGATTTGCTGACGGCGCAACAATCGGAACACCGCTTTTCCGGATGAGTTTCAGAGCTACGGGGTGTGATGGCATACGGACGGCAATATTTTCTAATCCGGAACAGGCTAAGTCAATTGCGGGATTATTTTCTTTACGACGCAAGACTATTGTCAGGGGACCGGGCCAGAATTTTTTTCCTACCGCCATAATACGCTCATCGGTGAGTGCGTATTCAGGCAAAAAATCAATGTCTGCAATATGTGAAATCAAGGGGTCAAACTTTGGCCGTTCTTTAGCTGCGAAAATTTTGGCGACAGCGTCAGATAAGTAGACATTGGCACCCAGGCCATAAACGGTTTCAGTCGGAAACGCAACCAACCCGCCGGATTTGATGGTTTCAGCTGCCAAATTGAGATTTTCTTCTGATACGTCGTAGATATTGTTCATGTTTAAATTTTCAAAAAGTAATTAAGTACTTGTTCCAACTGTTGATATTCTTCTAGCACTTCCAAATCATCTTTGTCAATAATTTGATAAATCTGCCATTTATGGTTAAATGCAAGGTAATCAAAGTCATCAGCTCCCAGAATAATGATATCTCGGGAGAGGGGATGTTTTACTTGCAGATTAAGAAGATAAATATCAAGGGCTTGCGGGGTATCCGGATAGATTCCGGCCAGCCAGGCTCCGTCAACATATAATCCGTTGCAAAAATGAAGCAGTTCCAGATAGGCTTGCGGAATGGGGGCTATATTGTTTTGTTGTAATTGTTTTTGGCAATTTATAAGGTTTGACGGTGTTAATGCCGGCTGTTTTTCAATATCATTTCTGGCAGCTATTTGAGCGATAAAATTTTTCATTAGCGGCGTCCTTGTCGGCTGCCGGTGATAACATAGAAAGATGTATCTGAAGGAACCGGATATTTTTTGTTGGCTTCTTTGTTGGCCTCAATCATTTTTTCTGTATGTTTACGATAACGGAGAGTTCGCGGATCATGTGAGTAGTCATAGGACAGTTTATCTTCAGGAGCAAGGCTGCCAAAGAAAATAACGTTGGTATCAGCTGGATAAAGTCGGGCAATATATCTTTCGCAGTTATCAAATTTTTCAGTACTGTCCATGCCGTGGAAAAAACGAATATGATAAGGGTCATCAATAATCAGGCAAAGATTGTTGAAGTAATTGGCGGCTGCCAGATTGGGGTAATTATAGGATGTGGTGAGCTGCGGTGTATTTGCGGTTTGTTTAAAATTTTGTATCGTGATTTGTTCAAAGCTGTCTTGAACGGCGCATTTGTGATGAACCGAAAGCTTGGGGAAAGCAATGGAGGTCCCATCGTTAAATTGCAGGGCGATACCGTTTTTACCAAAAGATATTTTCAAATTCTCAGCCAGCTTTTCTGTGTTAATTTTATTCATAAACAGGCGGATATTATCGTCTCCGATTTTTTCTTCTGTCAGATATTGTTCAAAGCTTTCCGTATTTTGGGATATAAATTTCAGGCTCCAATAAGATGTCTCGGCAGAGGGAGAATCTTCATCAATTCGGGCTAATGTGTTTTGGATGTATTTTTTGATGTTTTCTTCGCTGCGAATATGATTTTCAAAAGCGGTTTGATGTTGAGAGATGAAGCTTTTCGCTTGATTCTGTGTTTCTTGCTGGGCACTTTCTTTGGTGAGGCTGTCTAGTATGCCCTTGGCATAGTTGTTGTCTTCACCGCTGTTAAATAAATTATTGCTGAACAGGTGTTTGTTGTTGAGCACAAATTTGTGAGCAATAGAGGCTAAATTTTGAGTTATTCCCTGTTTAGCAAGTTTTTGTAAAATTAAATCCGCTTCTTTTTCTTTTTGGGAAATTTGCTGTTGAATGAGCATTCGACGGTAAGCGTAGCTGTTTTGCAAGATAAACTGTTCAGTTTGTTTCTTTAACTCTTTTTCTGTTTCAGATTGATTTTTGAAGATGTTTCCATATTGAAAAATTTTACCAATTTCTTCTTTAGGCAGATTGAGATTGTTTTTTTCGCAGAAACCGGAAAAAACATCTAATCTCTGTAAAATAAATTGGGATATTGAGGCGTTGTCCTTGGCTGCCAGGCCGTTTTTTTGAATGTTTTCATATTGTTTGGTCGCAATACTTTGGTATTTTTGCTGTTGAAAATTAGCATACCAATAGCGGAAAATATCCTGGTTTTGCAGAATAAAATCTTTAGAAAAATTTTGCGCGTAATTTGGAATGTTGCGTGTTTTAATTAAGAAATTTGTGATGTCCGTATGTTGTTCATTTAATTCTTGATAGGTAAAAATATTATTTCTTTTGTAATATTCACTATATTCTTTGCGGTGTTTGAGAACATATTGGCGGACGGCATCGTAATTGTCAGGTGTAATGTTGCCATCTTGTCTGAGTTTTTCAAATAGCTCAGTATTTTCTCTTGCGGGATTGCCGTTCATCATAAAATTATACAAATTTTCACGGATATATTCGGGAATCGGCGGTGGTGTCAAACAATTTTCCGCGAGGCGAATGTAATTTTCATCTCGGTTTTCTTTAGACAGGTTATCGCGCAGCAAGGATATATTTTTTCTGGCAAAAGCTATAATTTGTTTGTTGTCTTGTTCGTTTCCGTTGCGATTTTTAAGACGTTTTATCAGCGTTAGAGCTTCTTTTTCGCTATATCCTTCTTGCAAGAGAAAGGCTTGGTAAGGCTGTTCATTTTGCAGGGTAAATGTCCGCAGTGTATCTTTCATATAAAACGGCATATCCGTTTCAGACAAAAGTTCGAAGATTGCGTGAATTTGGCGGCTGGTAATATGTTTGTGTTTGAAGTAGCTTTTGAAAGAGTCTTTATTCAGAATAATGAAACTGCGCATTTCATTATTCAGCGGTTGTTTGGTATTTTCCAGCTGTTCAAGAATGTTTTGAACGTGATTACCGTCTTGAACCTGTTGCCGCAGATAATCTGAAAATTTATGTCGGTTTTTACGGATGTAATCAACAATAAAATCTTTGGTGGTGTTTTTTAGTTCAATGTTTCCGGTTATGCCGCGGCTGCGGGCGGATTTAATCAAAGCTTCAATGTAGCGTTCATTGTAATTCCGGCGTTGGAAATAACGTCGTAGCCAAGCTTCGTTTTTTAGGAAAACATCTTTAACGAAAGATTGTCTGGCTCCAAGAAAAATCGTGACGCAATCGTCATCTTTGCCGTTTTTTTGTTTGAAATAGTTATAAAGAAGGTCTGAATAATCATAAATATTCAGAAACGGTATGACTTCCGGATTGACACCTTGTCGTTGCATTTGCATGCGTATTTTATTTTCAAGGGTATGGAAACGAGGGAAAGTCCGCATCAAGTGCCAAGCCGGAGAAGCTTCTAAATGATAATCTTCAAGGTTATACTGCTGTGATGGTTGAGGTGCTGTATTTATCTTTGAAATTTTTTTCTTTGGTGAATTTTGAAAGATGCTTTCATTCTTGCGGTAAGCATCGCTGGTTTGGTCTCTGCGCGGTTTGTTGACGGTGCCGTAAAAATCCATGCGAATCAGATGTTTTTCCGGACGGCTCAATGCATAGTGTTTTTTCTCAATATAAACCAGTCCCCATTGTTTGAATTTGTTGATGAGCTGATGTTTATATATGTCTTTATTGGAATAACGCAGTTCGGCGGGAACGTCTCTGTCACCGTTATAAAACTTATCCAGCAAATCAAGGATTTCCGTTTCTGCTTCTTGAGGGGTAAGTTCAGGATTAGCCTGACAAATTTCTTGTGTCAGTTTAGGCAGGTCATGTAAATCTTCCTGTGTGATGATGTTTGCAGAGGTGGCAAAACTGTCTAATAATTTTTCCGCAGCGGTTTGGTATTCTTCGGAAAAAATGTCTGAAGAATTTTTTAAAGGGTTATTGCGTCTGCGGTTTGCGGGCATCAAAACTCCTGAAAGAGAAATATTTTTGTCTAAACAATAACCTGTTTTTAATAATTTTACCAGTTTAAATTAGTGTTTTATTATAATTTTTTGTATATAGTTATTGTCAAATCAATGAAAAAAGGGAATTTCTCATGCTCGAATTTATGTTTAAGGGTGAAAACAGAGATAAAAACTGTCCATTGGTTGTGGTGGTCGGTAAAAAGGATGGTAGTGATCTTCATAGATTCGCATATCTGTGCGAATCGGAAAAAAAGGCATTACAGGATTGGGGAAATTTCAGTTCGGAGCATTGCGCGAAAATTGTCTGCGGCGGTCGTTTGTTGGTGGCACTTTCTTTACCTGAGAAGATGGATACGCTTTCTGTGAAGCAAACCGCAGAGATAATTTATCGGGAAATCAGTCGTTTTCCTAAAGTTGAAATTGTGTGGAATGTTTCTGAAAAAGGGGAAGATTTTATTGCAGAATTGGCTCTGGCTCTTGAATATGCAGCTTATCGTTTTGACAAATATCATACTCAAATGAAAGCGGAAGAGTTTCCGGTTTTGGAAACGGTTGTTTTTCCTTGTCAAAAAAAGCCCGAAGGGTGGCGAAAGGTTACATCTTTAGCTAATGCCGTACGTTATGCGCGTGATTTGGGAAATGAGCCGCCAAATGTTTTGACGCCGGAAGCTTTTGCTCTTGATATCAAACGTTTGGAATATCTTGATATAAAAGTAGATTTATTGGATTGGAATGATATCAGGCAACATAAATTGGGGTTGATTGAGGCTGTTGCTAAAGGAGCTGCTAATAAGCCTTATGTTGTTGTTATGCAATGGCGAGGAAAGCCTAAGCAAAAAGAGTGGGATTGGGGATTGGTCGGTAAAGGTGTCACATATGACAGCGGCGGCATATCCATCAAAACCGATGAGCAGCAAATCGGAGAAAAGAAGGATATGTGCGGTGCGGCAGCAGTGGCGGCGGCAATGAAAGCGGCTGCTTTACAAAAACTTCCTGTCAATCTGATTGCCGTTTTGCCGATAGTTGAAAATATGCCGGCCGGAAATGCCTATAAACCGGATGATGTGATAACATCTCTCTCCGGTCAGACCGTAGAGATTGTGGATACTGACGGAGAGGGGCGGTTGATTTTGGCTGATGCCCTGTGGTTGTTGCAGTCAAAATATAAAGCCAAGACGCTTATTGATATGGCGACATTAACGGGATCAACCGCTTATATTTTTGGTGGATTTTATGCCGGTTTGTTGGGGAATGATGCCGCTTTGTCGGCTCAGGTTAAAATTGCGGCGGCACAAACAGGAGAAAAGGTTTGGGAGTTGCCGATGATTCCGGAAATAGATAAACGTTTGAATTCTGAAATTGCTGATATGAAAAATGTCGGCAAACGGGAAGCAGATTCAACGCAAGCGGCTTGTTTTTTGCAGCGTTATATTCAAAAAGGGGTTCGTTGGGCTCATATAGATATAGCCGGCTGTGAAACGGATGAAAAGGGGCTTGCCACCGGTTTTGGTGTGTTATTGCTCAATGGTTTAATGGAGTTGACAGAGGAAAAATAAATGCAAAAAGATAAGAGATTGTATCAACTGGCTGAAAATGTGCTGAAAAATTCAGTTAAGCTCAAAAAAGGAGACAAGGTTTATCTTGAGGTTTTCGGGCCGACGGTGTTGGATTTGATGGCCATATTTATTGAAAAAATAGCCGAGTTAGGTGGTGTGCCGTTTTATTTTTATAATGATGAACATTTGCTTAAATCATTTATTGGCAAGGCTTCTGAAGAGCAGATGAAAAAGTTCGGTGCCATTTATCAAAAACAGATGGCTGACAGCGACGTTTACATTGCGTTGCGAGGCTTTGATGATATTTTTGCGCTGTCTGATGTGAATGAAAAACAAATGGCTTTATATATGCAGCATTATGCTAATCCGGTGCATCGTTCAACAAGAGTGCCGCATACCCGTTGGTGTGTGATGCGTTATCCTAATGCGGCAATGGCGGCATTGGCTAAAATGTCCTTGGAGGCTTTTGAGAATTTTTATTTTGATGCTTGTTTGGTTGATTATGCCAAAATGAGCGAGGCGATGACCCCGTTACAAAAGTTGATGGAACGGACAGATAAGGTTAAAATTGTGGCACCGGGGACCGAATTAGAATTTTCAATCAAAGGGATTCCGGCAATTAAGTGCTGTGGAGAAATGAATATTCCTGATGGTGAAGTTTTTACCGCCCCTGTTAAAAATTCTATTAATGGTGTGGTGCAGTTTAATACGGATACAGTTTATAACGGCATCTTTTTCTCTAATATTCGGTTGGTGTTTAAAGAGGGAAAAATTATTGAAGCTTTTTCTCAAGTTAATAATGATAAATTGCAGGAAATTCTTGAAACTGATGAAGGTTCCCGGTTTATGGGAGAATTTGCTTTCGGTTTGAATCCCGGAATTACACACCCGATTTTAGATATTTTATTTGATGAAAAAATCGGCGGTTCATTCCATATGGCTATCGGTAATTCTTATGATGAGGCACCGAATGGCAATAGTTCAGCCGTGCATTGGGATTTAATTCAAATGCAGGATGCGGCGCATGGCGGCGGTGAAATTTATTTGGACGATGTGTTGGTTCGCCAGGACGGACGTTTTGTTTTGCCGGAATTGCAAGGTTTGAACCCTGAAAGTCTGAAGTAATAAAAAAGGCACTGAAAAGTGCCTTTTTTATTATTGTTGCCTTACAAATTTAATTTTGCTTTGTCTAAATTTGTCTTGATATTTGCAAATTGTTATGATAGGTTTTAGTTCTAAATTTTATTATGAAGAGATTATTGAAGATAAATCCTTTTTATGGATTTGATTTGGTAACAGAAAATATCTTTAAAATCATTATATTGTTTAACTTTAAAATTTGTTTTTATGGAAACTGTTTATCAATTTTTACATGAGTGGGCAATGTGTGGCCTGCTGATTTGTATCGGACTTCTGATCCTCATCGGTATTAATCGTGCCAGAAAGGCTGTCGAAAGCGTTGAAATGGATGATAATCCGGAGAACGGTGGAGCGTATCTGGTTGAAGAAGACATTCTTGAGAATGTTGGTAATTTCGGTGAATGTGATGAACAAGCGGAACTTCTGAAAGCCTACGCTGCATTGGGGGCTAAGGGAGAATTGTCGCTTGAGGAAGAAGTTGAGTACATGAGGCTTAGCGAATTGTTGGCGCGCAATTATATTTGTGTTGGTCATCCTGCAGTCGATTAAGTTTTAACCCTCCGTGTTAACGGAGGGTTTTTTGTAGGGATGAATGTTTTGTTTCATTTTTAGTAAAAGCGAGTATTGGCTGATTTGCGTAGGGGATGTATGCTTCGTTTAGCCAAAAATAAAAGCACTGCTCAGTGTTGATTGACAAAGTATGGCGGGTATGATATTCTAAGTTCAGGTTTTGATTTAGTTATATCTACGAGGTGTGTCATGAAAACGTCCTTGTTTGTTTCTTTATGCTGTAGCGTTGCTTTTTATTCTTCTGCTGTTCAAGCCGCTTGTGTTACGCCGCCAAGTTGTGATGAACTGGGTTTTACCGCGGATGCCTCCAAATGTGAAGGTTCTTTTCTCAAATGCCCTTGGGATTTATCCAGAGCCGCTTGTAAAGAGAACGTGACTGCTCGGGCTGAGCTTCCTATCCTCTATGGAGATGGAACAGTCAGTAAAGATATTCTTGACGGTAAAACGCCAATCGGTATTGTCTTTGATGTAGAAAACCGCTTAGCAATGGCATTAACGGATGTAAAAAAAGACGGTAGTACGGATGGAAGTGAGGCTATGAAATGGCTGAATAATAACTATTATGACATACAGTCATTAACGAATTGCAGTACTTCAGAGATTTCTTCAGGAGAAAGTTTAACCCCAATTACCTGTGGTGTGGATGGTCGAGCAAATACGGATAATATCTTGGCATGTAACTACAGTGATTGCCTCGGAGCACCGGCTGCAACAGCGGTTAATAGCTATCAGCCGACAGGTTGTACGAAGGATTTCTGTAAAAAAACAAAGTGGTTTTTACCTAGTTTAAGAGATTTGCAGAATATGTATCAAATGAAAAGTGCATTGGAAGCTGCTTTAACTTCTTTGAGTGGTTTGTCTGTTGCAAGTATTAACAATAAAACATATTGGTCCTCTACTGAGTATGATGGTAACTCTGTGTGGGTGTTCTATATGGGATCCGGTAATAGGTACTACAATGCTAATATTTCCAATAACTACGTTCGTCCGGTTGTTTATTATGGTGAGCAGACAACATTATGTAAGATTGCGAACTGTATGACTTGTGTTTCCGGCAACAGTGCACGATGTTCAACCTGTGAGATAGGATATACTTTGAGTTCTGGACTATGTGTTTCTACTTCATTATCGGTAGATGGATGTCCTGCCAATACCACGCCGCAAACCTGTAATGGTCAGGAGTATTGCTGTCCATCCGGAGTAAATTGTTATAGTGGTGCAGTACAATGTTTTATGAAAATGCCGAATCAAGATGATGGTTTGCTTTAAGGAAATGGCTGTAAAGAAATTAAGTTTACTGTTAATGTTAGGTCAACTCTTACTCCTTGGTCTGTAAAAGCGACAGATTGCATAGCTCTGCCGGATTGTATGTCTTTAGGTGAGAATGTGTCTGTGCAGTTCTGATGGAAGCGGTAGTGAGTTGTAAGGATGATAAGACAGATTAATATAAAAAAACACCCCCGAAAATTTCGGGGGTGTTTTTTACCTTTGGAAGAAGCTTATTCTGCGCCTTCTTTAATGGCAAACTCAGCCATGTGTTCATACAAGGAACGTTTTTCTTTAACGTTCTCCTGAGCTCTATTCAACAGAGTTTCATAGCGTTCAGGATTCATCTTGTTGACAACCTGGAAACGAGTTTCGTTAGACATATAGTCAGACAACGGTCTGCTCGGAGCTTTAGAGTCCAAAGTCAGAGGCGCTTTGCCATCCTTAATGTTTTCCGGATTGTAACGATACAACGGCCAAGAACCGGTTTCAACAGCGTTTTTCTGATGCCGCAGACCGTCTGCCAGGTTGAAGCCCTGAGCAATACAGTGAGAGTAGCAGATAATCAGAGACGGGCCGTCAAAGGCTTCGGCTTCGTTCATGGCTTTGATAACTTGAGCATCATTAGCACCGAACGCAACTTGAGCAACATAAACGTTACCGTAAGACATGGCAATCATACCCAAATCTTTCTTCGGCAGAGCTTTACCTGCTGTTGCGAATTTGGCACTGGCACCCATCGGGGTGGCTTTAGATTGCTGACCACCGGTATTGGAATATACACCGGTATCCATTACCATGATATTGATGTTTTTACCGGAAGCGATTGCGTGATCTAAACCGCCGAAGCCAATATCGTAAGCCCAGCCATCGCCGCCCAGAATCCAGACAGATTTCTTAATCAGATAATCAGCCAGTTTATCCAGGTGTTTAGCTTCTGTCGTATTGATTGAAGCCAGTTTGTCGCGCAAAGCTTTAACGTTGGCGCGCTGGTCATCAATTTCAATATCGGTAGCCTGCGGATTGCTCAAAATCTTATCAGCCAGTTCAGCACCGACTTTGTCTTTCATGCCTTCAAGCAAGGTTTGAGCAAAGTGAGTTTGCTGGTCGATGGAGAATCTCATACCCAGACCGAATTCGGCATTATCTTCAAACAAAGAGTTTGCCC
>CANDEX010000033.1 GCA_947383875.1 uncultured Azospirillum sp.
AAATCTACAACTGCAAAAAAGACTTCTTCTAAAAAATCTAAATAATTTTCAGATTTAAAAAGAAGATAAAATTTAAAAACCTCTTCACTTTTGGAAGAGGTTTTTTATTGGCAAAAAACAGTTACAAAAACTATTCTTTTACAGCAGAGATAACATAGCCGTAAACTTGGCTTTCTCCTTCATTTCTCAAACGTTCTCGCTTAATAAATTCTTCTTTTAGATTGTTCTGTTTAAGAATTTTTTTGACGTAGTTTTTGTGATGGAGATATCTTCCGGAAGGATGCAAAAAATAGTCGTTTTTATTCTCGTTATTTTCACTGACAGTGAAAATAATTCTGCCGTTTTTTTTCAGATTTGAAGCTATGCCGGCGAAGAGATTTTGCAGGTCTCCGAAATAAGTAAAAACATCTGCCGAAACAATCAAGTCAAAAGGCTTTTTATTAGCTTGAAAATACCCCTCAAGTTCCGCACGAATCAGCCGGGAATAACACTTTTTTGCTTTTGCTTGTTCTAACATTTTTTCAGAGATATCAACCCCATACAGCCCCCACAAGCGACTGTAATTTTTCAAAAATTCACCACAGAATCCGGTACCGCATCCGGCATCAAGAATCCGCAACCCTGGGTTCTTTCCTGAGGTGTAAATGCGTTCAAGACAGCCGCGAATCAGTGTCGGTGCCTGATAGTCCAAACCGGTTAAAACCTGTTCAAAATCTGAAGCAAAAACGTCAAAAATATTTGTCAGGTATTCATCGTTGGCACGAGAGGGAATCGTTTGATTTAATGCAGCATTTCCCATATGTTTTGCCACTGCGTTTTCCGGATATTTTTCAAGCCATTTCTTGGCATATTTTTCCAAGAGGGAATCCTTTTTATCAAGTGTAGATTCATATAACAAATAACCGAAGTTTATTTGTTGAGAATCCTCACCGTTGCTTAACTCCAACGCAGTCCATCCCTCAGCATAAGCCTGCTCCCAATTTTCCATTTTTTGCCAAACCTGACTGAGATAATTATGCAGCCAAAAATCTGACGAATCCAACTCTACAGCACGTTGAAACGCATAAAGAGAATCCGTTAAATTTTCTTGTTCCAACTGGGCATTTCCAAGTATCGTCCATGCGGTAACGCTTAAAGAATCCAATTCTGCAGCCCGGGCAGCAAATTTTGCCGCTGCGGCATAATTTTTTAAATCAATATATGTATTTGCCAGATTAACCGCGGCAATATAATAGTCTGGGTTAGCCTCATAAGCCTTATGATATGCCGATAAAGCGGCGGAATAATCATTTTGTTGATAAAAAATATTCCCCAGATTTATCAATGCCGGCAGATTTTTATCATCCAACTTCAGAGCCTGCTCACAATATTTTCGAGCTTTAGCATAATTCCCCATTTCATAAAGCGCAGTTGCCAGATTAGTCAGTGCCAGCAGAGAACGGGGATTTTGACGACGGGCTTTATCATACCATTCTGCCGCGGCATTTTTATCACCCTGCCCGTCATAACAATTTCCCAACATTATCATTAGATTGTCATCATGAGGGTTATTTTTCAGAAGCTGATGATATGCTTCCTGAGCTGCCGCATAATCATGTTGTTCATACAACAAACGGGCTAGTTTCTCATTTTCTGACACGGTTATCCTATTCCTTTTCAATTATTTTTTAATTTATAGTATTTTTAAGTAAAAAAACTATTGACGAGAACAAAATATTATTATATTTATTCCTCATGATTTTGATGGGGGTATGGCGGAACTGGTAGACGCGCTAGACTCAAAATCTTGTTCCCTCTGGGAGTGTCAGTTCAAGTCTGACTACCCCTACCAATTAAAAGCTCTGGAAATTTCTGGAGCTTTTTTTTATTTTCATATCTGCTTATTGTTCTAAAAATTCGGACACTGTATCCGAAATTTTTTTGTTTATTTTTTATAAAAAATCTGTTTTTCTCAAATTAACATATCTGACAGAGTATATAGAATCGATGTAAAGAACAAAAACAAGTTAATAATATATACTTTTGGACAGGTGCTCTTTTTCTAAAAAACGTTAATATTATATTAACCTTTAGAACAACACAACAAGGGAGATAACTATGAAAGTCAATGTTGCCAATTATCTTATCGGGGATATGTCCAGACGTTATCCGATAAAAAACCGCACTCCTGTTGACAACGACTTAATTGATGTCATGGTTGACAGGTGGTCTAAAAAACAGTTTTCAGATTCGCCTGATATAAATGTATTATTCACCAATACCAACAGCAGCGAAAACAAATATCTTATGTAACAACACACAAAAAAAACACCGGAGACTTACCGGTGTTTTTGTTATGAGTTCAACATCATTTGTTTCGTCAATTCAATAACAGCCTTAACTCGCGGCAAATTAACCGTATTTCTGCGACCGATTAAATATACGGGATAAGACAATTTTATATCCGTATCCGCCATAATACTGGATATATTGACTAAATCTTCATTCTTCCAGTTTAAAGATAGCAGCCCAATGCCGGCACCAGCTTCAATCATTATTTTAACGGTATGGATTGAGTTTGACGAGTAGACAATATGCTGAATATCTTTACGCAGGTTACGCCAACCTGCAATATAGCGACTATAATTGACATGCTCACAAAAACGGTGATTATTTAATAAATCATCTCTATCATAAGGAAGGCCAAACTGAGCAATATAATTTTGAGAGGCAAAAAGACCGCACTGAACTTCTTTAGACTGACAAATAATCATATCAGTACTGCTGGGCGGCTGACAACTTAATATCAAATCTGTTTCCATGGCATTCAGCTCAGATATATCATTACTGATATGCGTTTGGAGGCGCAATCCCGGATACATTCGAAAAAAATCTAAAACTCGCTGGGTAAACGGCATTGTTGTAATGCTGTCTTCTATCCCGACTCGAACCAATCCCGCTACTTGAGAATTAGCCGCCGCAACATATTCAATTTCACGCAAAATACTTTTTAATGTTCCGGCAAAAGGAAGAATCTCTTGTGCCTGCGGGGTAATCTGTGAACCGCGGCCATTACTGGCCAACAGCTTAAACCCCAATTCATCTTCAAGTTCGCTGATATATTTATTTACCGTATCCATAGAGGTATTAAGGCTATCAGAAGCCTTACGTTTGCTGGAATTTTGTGAGATAGACCATAAATACAAAAGACCTGACAATTTATTCATGTCTTTTTTAGTGAGCATATTTTTCTATACCTGATATCGGTTTTTATACTATATACATTTAATGTTATTATTTTATGATATGTCTTACAACAAGAGAGTTACTTTATTAACAATTTTTTAGGAGACAAAAATGAGAAAACAAGCTACTTCTGAAACTAAAAACACCAACGCCAGAGACATCGTCTTAATCGGAAAAATTTATCAAAGCTTTGAGGCTCTGGAAGAAACGCTTGGAAAACTAAAAATGGAAGAACCGCTGTTTATCACCCATGTCGCCAAAAAATCTTTTGCAGAAATCATTTTCAAAAACGTTACCGAAAATGAACAAAAGAGATTCAAAGAAGAACAAAAGAAAAAACTCAATTAAACTTTATTATATCGGCAGCCTTCGACTCACTTTTGCCAGACTAACTCTTTATTGACTTTCCCCGAGAATTCTCTCGGGGATTTTTTTATCTAAATATCTATTTCATTTCGACAAACAAAAAAGCCACATCAATATTTATTTGACAACCAACAAAACACATGATATAAAGAAGACAGGCTTTGATTCAGTTATATGAGGTGTACAATGAGATGTATTCTCCTTAGCGCATGTATGTGCACACTGGTTCCGTTCAGTTCTTTAGCTGATGGAGGCAGGATAATTCTTCCCATTAACACTTTCCTCGCAGATATAGACACAAGCCAAAACCTTGAATCACGGCCTCGGGCCGCCGCAATTTCAAAGCGGCCTGTTTCTTCTCATGCTTTCAAAATCGCTTCCGTACATTTTTTAATTAATGACAGCGAGATAACTTTTTCCCGAAATACAGAATTCAAAGATGAAACTATCAACCGTTGTCAGGCTTTGGGATACACGTTGACGTCTTGTGCAAGCGGACAGCCGACTGATGTCTGCCCCTATAACAATGTTTATTTCAAAAGTTGTTGCTCTGCTGACTATAAACACACATCATGTACTTTTCCTTTAACGCAAAGCATAGATTCCTGCGGCGGTAAATACCGCTGCTACTGTGACAAGGAGTTATTCCCTTATACAAACTGCACGTCTCCGCAAATGCCACTTTCAAGCAGCGGTTCGTTCTGCTCTGCAAATGGCGAAATACGTTATGCGGACTGTGTTTGTCCCGAGTTTTATGCCGAAAGCTGCACAGGGTTAAATCAACAGGGAAAAGGTGCCGGTTGCTCAAAGAACGGGGAAACCAAGTACATCGGTTGCGAATGCAAGGCCGGATACACGCTGACTTGCTCAGAATTAGGTCCGGTTAAAAGTTCGGATTATTGCGAACGCGACGGGATTAAATATTACAAAGAATGCAAAACTTGTCCGAACACTTGCAGTTTGGCCAGCTGCCCGAGCGGAGTGGTTTGTGAGTATGAAGAGTGTTCGAAAAAGTATTGCGACATTGGTTGCGCGGTAGGTTATCGGGATTTGGATAATTATTGGTGTAACGGTGCGCTGAGGTGTTTGGTTGGGCGGTGACCCGAAAGGCGGGTGCGGTAGGTGTGGCAGAGATAAATCTTATTAATTAGCCGGGATAGCCACGTCGCTTCGCTCTTCGCTATGACATTTGTTGGGATGTACGAGGCGTGAGGTTGAAGAAGTGGACAGGTAAGGTTGATGCTATGCCGCTTTAGCGTTGGATGCTTTACTTCGTTCACCATGACGGATGGGGTGGGAAACTAAAAAAAGGAGAAAAGAAATGAGTATGAAAAATAAGTTATTGGGAGGAGTGGTACTGCTCATGGCTGCTTTATCCTTGAATGAAGTCCAAGCTACGAGTTGTGCTGTACCACCGACGTGCCAGCAGATGGGTTACACAATGAAGAAGGCAGACTGTGGAGAGAATCTGGCTTTACGTTGTCCGTTTGCTTTGAGTGATGATAACCAGGTATATTGCAGCAACAATAATACCGCCGGTGAAAATTCGGATGATGAAATAGCTATCGGTGATATTGTTTACGGTGACGGAACTATTAGTAACAAAGCCGCCGTCAACAAAATTCCTATAGGGATTGTATTTGACGTACAAAACCGTCTCGCCGTTGCCCTGACAGATATAGGAAAAGATGGAAATCCCGTAAAAAATGATATACCTATCACAGATCCAAGTATGCAAACAAGAATGCCTTGGGGCTGTGGAGACTGCGATGTACCCGGATTGGAAAACTGTCTTCTTATTTACGGAACTGAAAGTTCAATAATGGAAGACAGAAATTGCGGAGCAGACGGACGAAAAAATACGACCGCAATATTATCCAGTAACTGCAGCGGCACTGCTTATGCCGCAGTCGCTTGCAATAAATACGAGCCGAAAGGATGTACTCAAGATTTTTGTAAAAAAACAAAATGGTTCTTACCTAGTATAAGAGAGTTGGCTAATCTCAAAGATGCACATGAACAAATTAAAATAACCATGAGTTTTTTTAATAGCTCTATTGTTTACGCCGAAGCTATGGATAGCGGCCAGGAGACATTTTGGTCTTCTACCGAAGGACGTTATAGCAACACCCAAGATAATGTGTTTGCATGGTATGTTTACTTTCATAATCCCAGCAATTCCGAGTATTTTGGAGCCGCAAACAGCAAAGAGTTTAGCCATCGAGTCCGGCCGGTGGTGAAATTTTGATTTTTACGCATAAAAAAGCCCGAATTTTCGGGCTTTTTTTGAAAGCATAAAACTTTTATGCCGCAATTCCGCGCAGACGCTGCAGAGCTTTTTCTCTGCCGATAAGCGGCAGGAGAATTTTTAATTCCGGTCCATTCTCTTGTGCCGTCAGTGCTTTGCGGATAGGGTGGAATAATTCCCTGCCCTTTTTGCCAGACTGTTCTTTCACCAGATTAATCCATTGATTCCAAGTCTCCTGAGTCCAAGGTTCCGGCGGCAATAAATCTGCAGCCAAATCGGTCAGTGCTTTGTCCTCAATCAGCGGCGTAACCTTTTGGTGGCAGACATCTGCCCATCCGGCAACATCAGCAACAGTATTCAGATTGGCTTTAACCGCGTCCCAAAATGTTTCATCAACATTTATCCGTTCGCAAACTTGCGCATAGGGCAAGCCATGTACCAATTTGGTATTAAAATGTTTTAGTTCTTCCTCATCAAATTTGGGTTGAGCGCGACCGATTTTAGAAAAATCCAGACTTTGCGCCAAGCTCTCCAAATCATAAAACGGCTCAATAGCCTCCGAAGTGCCAAGCTTTGCCAGAAAAGAACTGATAGCCATAGCTTCCACCCCTTCTGCCCGCAATTCGCTGACACCGAGGCTGCCCAAACGTTTAGATAATTTTCCTTCTTTTCCGGTCAATAACGGCAAATGGGCAAATGTCGGAACTTGTCCGCCCAAAGCCTCAAACATCTGAATTTGAGAGGCCGTATTGGTAACGTGATCTTCCCCGCGAACGATATGAGTAATACCGAAATCAACATCATCTATCACTGACGGCAGATGGTAGAGGAAGCTTCCATCTTCGCGGATAATAATCGGGTCACTTAACTTATCGGCCTCATATTTTACTTCGCCGCGCACGATGTCATTCCACTTAATTTCACCGGGCAAAAGCTTAAAACGGTAATGCGGGCGGCGTCCTTCTGCTTCAAAACGGGTAATATCTTCTGCGGTATAGTTTAATGCCTGACGATCATAAATCGGGGGCAGCCCTTTGGTTAAAGCACGTTTGCGTTTGAACTCCAGTTCTTCCGGCGTTTCATAGCAAGGGTAGATACGGCCGTCAGCTTTTAACTTTTCGGTCACTTCATTATAGCGATCCGCACGAGCCGACTGACGAGCCTCCTCACTCCATGTCAACCCAAGCCACTGCAGATTGTCACGAATGGCATCTTCATATTCCTGTTTGGAACGGAGTTTATCCGTATCATCAATGCGGAGCATAAATGCGCCGCCGAGTTTTTTAGCCCACAGCCAGTTAAACAATGCCGTACGGGTATTACCAATATGCATAAATCCGGTCGGGCTGGGTGCGAATCTTACTTTCAAGTTACTCATTTTTTTCATCCGTCAATTAAACTTTTAGAGGGATAATAAACATATCCGCCCTTAAATTCAAGCGTAAACTGGAACGGTTAATCCATCAGGTTTATCATTTCATCAATTAAATTCTGCGCCCCACGGCGAATGTCTTTGATTGATTTGGCTAACATATAAGCCGGCGTGGTAACAATTTTATTATCTTCATCCACACAAACATCCAATGCACCTTTAGCTTCATGTACAGCACCCATCTGTTCAATTCCGGCACCGATGTTCTTATCCGTACCAATGGTAACTTTGACACGGTGCTTCCCTAAAATTCGTGCCACAACTACGGGAGCTATACACATCGCGCCGATGACCAAACCTCCACGGTAAGCTGCCTGAACGGCTTTTTCAACTTCGTCATTAACATCACACTCAGCTCCTTTAAGCGCAAAGTTGCTCCAATTAACTGCGGCTCCGAAACCACCCGGAAATACTATCGCATCAAATTCAGCGGGATTAAATTCAGCCAAATCTTTTACATTACCACGAGCTATCCGCGCCGACTCTGCTAAAACATTACGGTTATCATCATCTCCGGCCAATGCTGTTGCCTGACCGGTAAAATGATCAACCGTTTTGGCTTGCCAGGTGTTTGGAGCAAAACACTGATATTCGGCACCGGCTTCATCTATTGCCAACATTGTCATAACCGCTTCATGGATTTCAGAGCCGTCAAATACGCCGCAGCCGGATAAAACAACGGCAAAACGTGCAACGGGATTAGTCATATTTTTTTCTCCTTTTGAAGAATTTAGCTGTTGTAAAATATAATATAAATTGTATAGTGTAAGACTAAACAAAGTAAACTTAGAAATGGATAACACATGCTGTCAAAAATTACAACCCTTGCTAACGGACTACGAATTATCACATCATCCCGGCCAGAGTTTGAAACAGTCTCTCTGGGAATCTGGATTAAAACAGGTTCTGCTTTTGAGACGGAGGACATGAACGGGATATCGCATTTTCTGGAACATATGGTATTTAAAGGCACAACTTCTCGCACGGCTCTTGAAATTTCCGAACAATTTGAAGATGTCGGCGGACAATCTAACGCCTATACCGCCAGAGAGTTTACTTCTTTTTATGCCAAGATGCTGAAAAACGATGTGGAACTGGCGATTGATATTCTGGCTGACTTAATTACTAATGCAACTTTTCCCGAAGATGAACTGGTTAAAGAACGTGAAGTCGTCGTTCAGGAAATTAAACAAACGATTGATACACCGGATGACATTATTTTTGACTTCTTACAGGAAAAAGCTTTCCCCAATCAGCCGCTGGGACGAACAATCTTAGGTCCGGCCGAAAAAGTGCGTTCTTTTGACAAAGAAACGCTGCGTCGCTATCTGAGCTCCAATTATGCAGGGGAAGACATGGTGGTCTGCGCAGTCGGAAATATTGAACATGAAGACTTTGTTAAAATGGTGGAAAAACGCTTAGGTAAGATTCAGCCTAAGACGGACTTCACACCGGCTAAGCAGGAATACAAAGGCGGTTTTTATGCTGAAAAACGCGATATTGAGCAGGTTCATGCCGTTTTGGCGTTTGAAGGTGTCAAATATGACTGCGACTCATATTACCCCTGCATGGTTTTCTCGACGATTTTCGGCGGCGGAATGTCTTCGCGTCTGTTTCAGGAAATCAGAGAAAAAAGAGGGCTGGTTTATACGGTATATAGTTTTGCCAATTCTCACACCCAGACCGGTTTGTTTGGCATTTATGCAGGAACAACCAACAAAGAACTGAAAGAACTAATGCCGGTTATTTGCGATGAAATTCGCAAAATTCGTGATTTCAAAGTAACTGAAAAAGAACTTAAACGTGCGAAAACACAATTAAAAGCCAGTATGCTCATGGCTTTAGAAAGTTCTTCTTCTACGGCAGAAGTTTTAGCGCGTCAGTTGCTGTTATTTAACCGGATTATTCCTGTGGAAGAAATGGTAGAACGCGTTGAAAAGGTTACGATTGACGACGTTCAAAATGCCGCCAGACAAATCTTCTCAAGTAATCCGACTTATACACTGGTCGGTGATATTGACGGTCATCCCGAATATGATGAAATAAAAAAACTGCTCAATAAACAGGACTAGCTGATGGATGTCTATCTGACCGCACCGCGCGGTTTTTGTGCCGGAGTGCGTCGTGCAATTACTCTTGTGGAAGAGGCTTTGCAACAATATGGTGCTCCGGTTTATGTCCGGCACGAAATTGTGCATAACAAATATGTTATTGCTGACTTGGAAGCTAAAGGTGCGGTCTTTATAGAAGATCTGGATGATGCTCCCAATGATCGACCAGTGGTTTTTTCGGCACATGGCGTCAGTCGAGATATTATTCAAGAAGCGGCAAGACGCGGGTTGACGATTATTGACGCAACTTGTCCGCTGGTAGAAAAAGTTCATCGGCGCATCAGGCAGTTTGACTGTCAGGGTATGGAAATTATCGTTATCGGCAAGAAAAACCACCCTGAAATTATCGGAACTGTCGGACAACTGGAAAAGACACGAAAAGTTCACATTATTTATACCGTTGATGAAGCTCAAAAACTTAGCCTCCCTGAGGATGCGACAGTAGGCTTTGTCACACAAACCACATTGTCTCTTGATGACACCAAGGAAATTATTGCTTCCCTTAAACAACGTTTTCCCAATATTCAAGGTCTGAGCAAAGCTGATATTTGTTACGCCACAACCAACAGACAAACTGCGGTACGGGAGCTTGCCAAACTGACGCCGAATATCGTTATTTTCGGATCTAAAAATTCATCAAATTCAAAGCATCTCTGCGAATCCGCATTTAAACACGGTGCTCAGAATGCCTGGCTGGTTGATGACTTTAACGAACTGGATTGGAATCAGATTGACAAGCTGTCAAGTCTGGGTATCAGTGCAGGAGCTTCTGCCCCGGAATACTTGATTGAAGAGCTTTTAACGGAACTAAAACGCCGTTATAATAATATTAACGTTCAGCAGTTTATAATTACGCAAGAAAACGTCAACTTTAAGCTCTAGCCTCATTGTAAGGAGATGCGGTATGTCACGCGCAGAGGATATTTTTCAAAAACTGATTTATTTCGGGGAAGATGCAATTGATGAATATATTATGAATTTGCAAACCGAAGAACTGTTTTTGGATTTTAAACAAGCTGTATCTATCGGTAAAAACGGGACAGCTCTGCATAAAGATGACCGCAAAAATCTGGCAAAATGTATTTCCGGCTTCGGTAATTCTGAAGGCGGTGTGGTCATTTGGGGTGTGGAATGTTCTCGTAATTTGGAAATCGGAGATGTCGCCAAAGCAAAAGTTAAAGTAAAAAATGTACATCGCTTTTTAAGTTGGCTGGAAAACGCTATTTCCGGCTGCACTATTCCCAGCCACAACAAAGTACGCAACCATATTATCAGCTCCGATGAAAACGGTGATGGGTTTGTTGCCACATATATTCCCAAATGTGAGATTGCTCCGCTTATGTCAACTGTCGGCAACAATATTTATATTCGTTCAGGATCAAATAATGTTCCGGCTCCCTACTCTGTTATTGCAGGTATGTTCGGCAGAAGACCGCAGCCTAATGTTGAGCTGGTTATTAAAGATAAATGTCTGGAAGTTTTAGAAAATGTTGATGAGGATATGCTCTATCCGAAAAGTATTGATAACCCGCCGGAAAAATATGTTAAAATCAGTTTCAGCATTCGCGGACATAATGACAGTAATGTGATTGCGAGAGAGCTTTATTTGTCATGCGCCATAACCTCTGCCGGGGGCGAATATAACAAAGTTCGTTTTTTAAATTATAATCAGATGGACTCCATTCCCGGTATTGACGGGCAATTAAATATTATCACTCGTCCTGAGTTGCGTTTGCCGCCGCGCGGAACTATTCGTTTTACGAATGTCAATATCATCCTTTCTCCTTATGCGGATGATGATTTTCTGTTAGACGGTGTTGTCGGCGCAGATAGTGCCGCTCCACAGAATTTTCGTATTTACATTCCCAAGAATAAACTTCGCTCTTTTGCGGCTAAAGCTTTGCGCGAAGAAGAAGACTGCAACAATTTAATCCATGAATTTTTTCAGGAATTTATGGTCAGCGAGCAATAAGCCATGGCAAGAATTGAAATTTTTACGGATGGTGCGTGTTCCGGTAATCCCGGTCCCGGCGGCTGGGGAGCTCTCCTCCGTTATAAAGACACCGAAAAAGAAATGAACGGCGGAGAAGCGGAAACGACCAATAATCGTATGGAGCTAACTGCTGTTATTGAAGCTCTGCAAGCTCTTAAAACTCAATGTGTCATTACGCTTTATACTGATAGTCGTTATGTGATGGACGGCGTTAAACAGTGGCTGCCAAACTGGAAAAAAAACAACTGGAAAACTGCCAATAAAAAATCAGCTGTCAAAAACATTGATTTGTGGCAAAAGCTTGATGAACTGGTTAATCAACATGAAATCATTTGGGTCTGGGTCAAAGGCCATGCAGGGCATCCCGAAAATGAAAGGGTCGACCAACTGGCCCGTGAAGCCGCCGCACAGTATAAAGTTAATCTTCCTGAGACAAACAAAGAAACTGATTAAACAGAAAAGCATTAAAAACTAAAGCCTATGATTAAATCTTCGGCTTTAGTTTTTTAAGTTACTTGGATTTTCTTCCTTTATCAATATTTGATAACCGGACGGACGTAATAAGGGCTATTGTTCTTCTGGCGGTCACTTCTGGTACCTGAATGCATGAGGAATGTCCACGCGTAATGGCTACTATACTCGGTAGAGGACCAGTGTTCAGATGTAATTTGGGAAGCTCCAGCCCCAAAATTTCTTATCAACACCAAAGTAGTATTCAACAGATCTTTGATTGTGTAAATATTCTGTAAGTCTCTTAAGCTCGGTATAAACCATTTTGTTTTTTTACAGAAATCTTTTGCACAATCTGCCGGCTGATAACTGTTTACCGCTGTCGCGACAGGCGTTCCACCACAACTACTTCTGCAGGCTAGTATCTTATCTGTTTGCTATTTTTAGATATATCTCAAGGGGTGTTTTTATTTTGGCTAAAAATCAGGTAAGGGAAGAAATTCCTCTTACCTAACCGCCGATGTTTTTGATAATTTTACGGAACTCGACTTCAGACATTATTTCCGGCAGCACCATTCCTTCCGGAATATTCGGGCTAAACAAAATATAAAACGGGACTCCTTTACGCCCAAAACGCTCCATAAACGCTAAGATTTCCGGATTGTAATTCGTCCAGTCAACCTCAATCACTTTCACATTATATTGTTTTATCAGGTTGGCGAGCGAGATATTTTTAAACACCAACCAATTATTATAGCTGCAAGTCAGACACCAATCGGCACCAACGCTGACGATAACAATATTTCCGGCACGAACTTCACGACCAACGGCTTCCATATCAATCCGCGAAGCTTTTGTTTCTATTTCCTGTTGACGATTATGATTAAATCCGCGACGGACATCCCAGATTGACACAGCCACAATAATTAATGTCAGACATAATGCGACAATTCGAATCAGGTGTATTCCCTTTTTTTTGACATCCGGTTCTTCATCGCTGATTTCAAGTTGCTGTATCACCTTATACCGGAACCAAACTAAAATCAAAAACACTCCCAGATACAATGCCAGGCGGAAACACGTTCCACTGCCGGCTTGCGCCCAAATAATACTCAGCAGCCAAAACATTGTCAGCAACAGCATAGCTGTCATAAGTGCATTTAACTTATTCATCCATGTACCGGGTTTAGGGACCAGCATTGTCAGGTCAGGCATAATCAAAACGGCCAGATAAGGCAGAGAGACTCCCAAAGCAACAGACATCAAAATAACAAAAATATCGACTGTCGTGCCGGCCAAAGCAAAGCCGATTACTGTTCCGAGATATGGTCCGGTGCATGGCGTGGACATTAACACCACCAAAATGCCGGTCATCAGATAAAGAAAATTATTCTGATTATCACTCCGAAACAACAGACGATTCAAACGTTCGGGAATACTGATTTGGTAAAAACCTTTAATCTGCGCCACAAATAATGTAATGAAGAAAAGCATTATAACGACGAATATCGGATTTTGGAACTGCATTCCCCAACCGATAGAATACCCCCAAGCTTTTAAGGCTGACAATAATAAAGCTAAAGCCGCAAACGCTCCCCAGATACCGATAACAGTCAAAGCAAAGCTTTTTCGAACAGTTGCTTCCCGTTGAGCTCCGAATTTGGTAACGGATAATAATTTCACAGACAAGACAGGGAACACGCAAGGCATAAAATTAAGAATGAAACCGCCTAAAATTGCCAGCATAATCATACCCAATGATAATTTATCATTTATAAAGCCTAAAAGAGACTCTGCCTCAACTTCATGCCGTACTCGTAAAGCCGTATAATCATTCAGAATGAGAGTCAGCTCCACTTCACGCCCTGCCAGTTTAGCCTCTTTATCCAACACATCCATCCGAGCAATCATTCGGCTTCCGTCAACGGAAATTCGAGGTCTCGAAAAAGAAATATTATCCCCTGTTGAAATAAAAATATCCGGCTTACCGACTAAGCTATGATTAGTCATGACAATACGCAAACTATGTTCATCATCATTGACAACCACTTTATCAATCGTTACCGCTTTATGTTCTGTTTCCGGCAAATAATTAAAATTCTGGGTAATTACATTGTGGACTGCCGAATTATATCCGCTTCCCGGTTCAAGGGTTAATTCCGGTTTTAATTCTGCCGGGCGGCAATTGCCCTCCGGTGTACAGAGAGTAAATGTCACGTCTGCTTTTACCGTCAGCTTTTGTTTCACATCTGCCGGTTTATAAATTAACGGAACAAATAAATCATTCGTAAAGGCTATACGATCCTCGTTATCATTTTCGGCGCGTATCCGTTTGGGAACCGGCCAGAAGCTTATTCCCTGAGCCAAGTTTTCCGAATCGTCAAAACTAATGCGTGGTTTTATTGAATTTTTTCCGGCAAAAGCAGGTATTTCATATCCTTCGGGAATTTTTATTTCCAGCGCACCGCGTATCTCCGAAAGATCATTAACTGTTGTATAGGCGGCCAATAAAGAAGCTCGCAGTTCTTTAATTTCTTTATCATTATTCCACCGGCCGATACCTTTCTTGCCAATTACCGGATTATCATAAAAAATGCCATAAAACGGCAATTTACGCCACTCCAGTGCCGAAAGCATTTTACTGAGTTTGCCGAATCCGGTTTTAGGAGCCTCATCATTTTGGCGTTTGCGTTCCAGATATGCTTCATAAGCTTTGAAATCACGGGGATCATTACCATAAGACAACACTTTTTTTATGTCGGTAATGACGACGGCGTTATTTTCTCCGCCATCTATATACGGTTGCTTTTCACCATGGTCAAAATCTTCATCAGCCACCAACAACGGCGGAGCTTCTGGTGTAAGCATTTTTTCTTTTACTTTATTATAAACATCTTTAAAATAGCGGTAAAATTTGACTCCGTCGCGAATCGTCTGCTCACGGTCATAGACTTCCTGAGATGTCAGATTTGGAAAAAATTCGCGGACATCATGAGACAAATCTTCTTCAATAAAGTTTTCAGGATAATTTTTATCAAAATAACGACCGACTTCCAAGATCGTTTTAGCCTGGTCGATTAATGTAACTTCTTCTTCATTCTGTTCACCGGGAAGAAGGTTTAACTCAACATTCCCGGGCTGCTCGTCAGCTGCCACGGCGAAATTTGCAAAAAAGCAAGCAAAAAATAACAAAATTAAAATTTTTTTCATTTATTTTAATCTATCCTTAAATTGTATTTTTAAAATACTTTATTATATGTTAATATACAAGTGTTGAGTAAATTATAATCAGGGTAAAATTATGAGTGCTACCAAGGATAATTTTCTGACCGGCAAATGTTTGATTTCTATGCCGAATATGCAGGATGAAAATTTTGATGAAACTTTAATTTATATTTGCTCGCACAGCAAAGACGGTGCTATGGGCTTCGTTGTTAATAAAAAAATTAAAGAGTTTTCATTTGCTGATTTGGCTAACCAACTACCGATAAATACGCTAAAGCCGATTGAACCGATTGATTTGCATCAAGGCGGGCCATTAGAAAAAGTCCGCGGTTTTGTGTTACATTCCACGGATTATGTTAAAGATGACACTATCGTGATAGATGATAAAATCGCTATTTCCTCTTCAATAGACATCATCACTGATATTGCTTTTGGTGCCGGCCCTAAAGATAATCTGATTGCTCTGGGATATGCCAGTTGGGCACCCCAACAATTGGAAAAAGAAATCATCAACAACAGTTGGTTGGTGACAAATCCTACGCCGGAACTTGTTTTTCATACCAAAGATGAAGAAAAATGGCAAAAAGCTCTCGACTCTTTAGGGGTAGATTTGAATCGATTGTCTTCCCGACTGGGGCACGCCTAAAATTACCATATAACACAAACACAGCACCCAACCGGGTGCTGTGCTTGTGTGAATGAGATTAGTCTTTATTATTACAGTTACTAGAATAAGTATGATTATCGGTCTTATACCAATCCGAATATCCAGCATGCTTCCAGTCTGTCTCGTGTGAACCGGGATTTGCACGGTAATAGGCTCTGCCTGACTGGCAATGTTTTTCATTGAGAGAGCATATTTTACTCCCATTACCAATACACATTCTGGCTTGATTATAAACCCCTATCTTCTCGTCACCTTGTATCAACTTAGATTCACCACGTATATTTAACTGTCCCCTCTTTAAATATAAATACCTTTCGAGCTTTACATCAGCACCATCCGTAAGAGCAAGCCTTTCCTCCGTATCTTCACCTTCTATCCCCCATATAGACAATGCGCCTAAAGATGCTGAAGCTCCTTGAAATTTCACGGTAGTCTTACTCTCATGTGTTACCAAGGCACACTTTAACAACGTCAAACGAGTCCCAGGCATGGCAACAAATTCAGAACCTTCATTAACATCTTTATGCGCATAGACAGTAACACCATTAAACACCGTGGATCCACTTTTTATATGCACCTTTCCGTCATCATTCAATTCCAGATGGAATAATCCTAAAATTTCTTTATTCTCTTCTGTAATATCCCCCTCCTCTCGATTAAACTCATTATTTCCGGTAAGAATTAAACTATCTCTGACATGAATACGAGTATCTTTCTTCATAAAATGGGTATCTTTATCATACTGCCTTTCAAACCCCTTTGTATTGATTTCGGTAATAGTAACATCATGCCAGTGCCCACCGGCCTCTAAACCTGTACTCTCTAAATTGCTCGTTCCTACATGATCAATTATCACCTGAACACTATCTAAATTCTTTTGTAGTAATGTGCTGCCACTATTTGCTCCTATTATCAAGCGTGGTTTCAAATCCGTAGAACATTCGCTGTAACTATTTGCAAATGCATTTCCTCCCCAAACATCCTTATACTCATACCCCTGTGGATTTTTTAGATTAAAAACATTAAAATCATCCCAAACAACAGCTGTTTTATCTTTATACCACAAACCGGCATTGACTTCCGTATACCCCGCATCTGCCAAACGGCTTTTACAAGTGGGAACACATTTTTTATAAGAGCTGTCATGCGGACAGGTTTCGCTGCTGACCTCCTCG
>CANDEX010000034.1 GCA_947383875.1 uncultured Azospirillum sp.
TTGACCAAGTAGAAAGCGGCAAGGCATATATCCACTGGGGAATGCTCAGTTATCTCGCCGGGTTTTATAACTGCAAAATCAAAATAGAACTAGAAGATATTGCTTAAATAAAAAGCCCCTTGCCAAAAGCAAGGGGCTTTTTTTAATCAGCTTTGCCTCGAAACAAAATATCCGGGTGCGTATCCATCCATTGGCAGAAATCATACCGACTGAAAGATGCTCCCGCCGTTTCATGAATGCGACGATTTTGGTTATATGACTGTTCCAGATGCTCAAGTGTCTCATATTCCGTTTCGGCATAAACACGTTTAAGCTCCTTATTAATAGCCAACCGCTCCTCGGCATTGAACCGAGCAATAAAATTCTCGGCATGAACCATTTGCCGGTCAAAACGGTTTTTAAATTCACGGATAAAATTTTCCAGATTATAATTTTGTGCTTCGCAATAACGCGGATAAACCTCCGTTTGCTGATAACGATAAATCAAAAAAGACGTTACCTGATTAAACTCATCTTTATCATAAACTGTTTCTTCTGTCGGCGGCTGTTGATGTATCATATAAATAATCCACGCCACAATCAAAATCAGAATTGCTTGAAGATATTTTTTCATCTTTTCTTTCGGTTTAATACCCCGGATTGGTTTCCGGGGTATATGTTCATAATTACAACAAGTGATTTTCAGCCAGATATTTCCAAAGAGCACAGGCGTGCATTGATTGAATAATTTCATTATTCGCCAGCAACTGCTTAATTTCTTCCAATGTCAGCAAGTGAACCGTCAGACATTCACCGCCGTCAAGGTGCTGCTTATTATCAAGCAGTTCCACATCCTCGGCAATGAAGTTATATGTCCAGTTCGCATTGGTGCTGGGATTGGTGGACATTTTCATGTTCTGCCGCCATTTGCCGTTACCATAGCCGGTTTCTTCCAGAAGTTCGCGCTGGGCGGCAACCATCGGGGACGCATCTTCCGGGTCAACACAACCACCGCAAAATTCAAAGTTTGTTGTTTGCGATCCGTGGCGATATTGGCGAATCATCACAAACTTTTTGTCTTTGGTGATTGCCAGCGTATTCACCCAATCAGGATACTCCAGAACATAATATTTGGGCACGACAACACCGTTGGGCAATTCAATTTTTTCTTCACGGACAGTCAGCCATGGTTCGTTAAACAGATACTTGCTGGCTAAGACTTTAGCCTTGTCATCACAATTTTTCATAAGTTTACTTTTTTAATTAATAATAAAAATACTGTGTTTTTGTAACACATTTCAGGTTAAAAGTAAACCAGCTATTTCACGACACGGGCGACAGTCAGCGTATCCACGACCTCGGCTCCCGCAGATAAAACAGCTAAAGCGCATTCCCTGAGGGTAGAGCCTGTTGTCATCACATCATCAATCAGTAAAACTCTTTTACCGCGCAGGTTTTGAGGATATTTGACACGAAACGCATCTTTAACATTCTTTACTCGTTCATGACCGGAAAACTCGACCTGAGGTCTGGTTTTACGATGACGGACAACACTATGGAAATCAACTGGTATCCCACTAAGGTGACTTAATTCTTTAGCCAGCAGGGCCGATTGATTATAACGCCTTTTTATCATTCGCGTATAATGCAAAGGTATCGGAATGATAACATCGGTTCCGGCATCCCAAATATCTTTGCCGCCCAAAAGCAGCCAGCGCGCCAAAAATGGCGCATTCTCCGTATGGTCGTGAAATTTAAAACTCAGAAGTAACGGTTTAGATGCCTCATCATAATAAACAGTTGACCGGCTCATGCGGAAAGGTGATTTATGGTTTGTCAGGCAATGACCGCAAAGGATATCCTTGGCATCGTGTTCCGGCAGAGGCAACCCACAGCACCGGCAATAAGGTTTTGTAATAAAATTGATTTGGCTGAAGCATTCCGGACAAAGACCATCAGTCTCTCCCAGAATCTTACCACATTTCAAACAACGCGGCGGCAAAAGAATGTTGATTATTTTTTGAAAAAGCGGGTGCATTAATTACTTCTTACTTAGCTAACAATAACAAAAAAACTTTGCCGGGATTGCGTCGTCAAACCGTTGGTTTTCCTCGCAATGACAATAAAAAAATGTCATTACGAGGCGCATCGCGACGAAGTAATCTCAGCCTTATCGGCAAATATCATCATAAATATCCTTCCAACCGGGATTAAACGAATTTATCAAATTAATCTTCCTTTCCCGATTTCCATTTTTCAATTGTTTTTCTCGGGAAATGGCATTTTCAATCTGTTCATAGATTTCATAATATACTAATTTAACTAAATGATAACGAGATGAAAACCCCGGTATCAATTTATGCTTATGTTCATATATCCGCCGTATTAAATTGTTAGTTACCCCAATATACAATGTTGTATTTACTTTATTTGTCAGGATATAAACGTAATATTGTTCCATTTTTATTTGGGACTGAGTTTCAACAATTCGTGATGGATGGCATTGATATTATCGACAACCGTCATTCCTGCGGCGGACATGGCATTGATTTTATCCTGAACTGTAATATGCCCGTTAGTGATAATATCACCGGCATATCCCATTTTATGACCAAAAGGCACGGCATTGCCGGCAACAAAACCTATTACGGGTTTTTTATGTGGCAGGTGTTTATAAAACTCTGCACAGCTTTCTTCAAAAATTCCGCCCATTTGCCCAATCATGACTATGGCATCGGTTTTATCATCTTCGTGAAACAGCCCCAGCAAATCCTTAAATCCGGTTCCAACCAGCATATCATCTCCCAGACCAATTACCGTTGACTGTCCAAGTCCGGCACGATTGATTTCCAAGACGGCTTCATAAGTCAGGGTTGACGAACGAGAGATAACACCTATACGCCCCGGAACATGAATATTCTCAGGGAAAATACCCAATCTGGCTTCTCCCGGAGTGATGATTCCCGGCGTATTGGGGCCAATCATTCTTGTTGCTGAACCATTCAGCATTGCTTTGATTTCAAGCATATCCTTAATCGGAACACCATCGGCAATACAGACCGTGGTTTGCAGGCCATTTTCCACCGCCTCACGCACCGCAGATTTTACAAAACGTGCCGGAACAAACATTACCGAAGCGTTAGCACCCGTTTCTTTGACGGCATCCTTCACCGTGTCAAACACAGGCACATCCAGATGTTCGGTGCCGCCTTTTCCGGGCGTAACCCCCGCCACAACCTTGGTGCCGTAATCCATGGAGCGTTTAACATGGAAAGAAGCCTGCGTTCCGGTGATTCCTTGTATTAAAACTTTTGTCTCTTTATTTACCAGTATAGACATCAGGCAGCAGCCTCCATCGCAGCAAGAAGTTTATCTACAGAATCTTCCATGCTGTCCGCAATAATCAGCGGCAGTTTAGAATGGAGAAGGATTTCTTTGGCTTCATCTTTATTGGTGCCTTCAAAACGAACAACCAACGGTACATTCAGACCAACCTCGGAAGCAGCGGCAACAATTCCCTCTGCCAGCAGGTTACAGCGCAAAAAACCGCCGAGAACGTTAATCAAAATTCCCTCCACCCGCGGATTGGTCATGATAATCTTAATGCCGGCAGCAATCTTATCCTTATCGACACCACCTTTCACATTTAAAAAGCAGGCTGTTCCCTCGCCTTTTTCGCGGATTAAATCCATGGCAGCAAGAGCAATGCCATCGCCATTGACAATGCAACCGATTGAGCCGTCAAACGAACTGTATTGAAAACCGTTTTTATTGGCTTTCAGTTCTCGTTCTTCTGTTTCATACTCATCCAACAAGGGAAGAAAATCTTTGTGGCGATATAACGCGTTGTCATCTATCGACAGTTTAGCATCAAGTGCAATAATGTTACCTTTGACATCAACCCCGGCCGGATTAATCTCAAGCATAGTCGCATCACAATCAACAAAAACCTTGTGCAGGCCGTTAATAAAATTCTCAAGCCCGCGCAAACTCTTGGGATTAAGCTTTAAGAAGGTCATGACTTCATGAATTTGTTCCGGTGTTACCCCGGAAGCTAAATCCAACTGCAGGCGTAGAATCTTTTCCGGAGCCTCCATTGCCAATGTAGAAATTTCTTGCTCCTTAATATCGGCAATCAATAGGGTAAGCGCGGCATTCATCCGGTCAATCACCAAACCGGCATAAAATATTTTTCGAACCTTGGTAAAGGCTTCAACATAAATGCGGCTGACTAATTTGCCTTGCGGCCCTGTTTGCGGCGTAACCAACGTTGCACCCAGCATTTGCGCCGCCTCACGCATAATATCTCTTCGGAACTTCACTTGACGGATACCGCTTTTACGTCCTGCTGATTTTTCTATAAACTTGCCGTGATTACGCGCGCCGGACTGTATCTGAGACTTGAGCACCCACGGGCCGCGAAAAGACACTGCCCGCGCAGCATTTTTTGCCTCCAGAGGCGTATAAGCTATCTTGCCTTTGGGGATATTAATTCCGTATTGGCTGATAATCCGTTTGGCTTGATACTCATGAATGTTCATTAGTTACATACCTTGTTCGGCGTAAAATTTTATCTTATTAACCATCGATGTTAAGCCATTGCGACGGCTGGGGCTTAAATTTTCCTGTAATCCGAGTTTAGCAAAAATATCTTCAATGGCAATGCTTTTAATTTCTGATGGGGATTTGTCATTATATACCGTTAAAACCACGGCAATCAGTCCCCGAACAATAATTGCATCGCTGTCACCGCGAAAATGTATCCGACCATCTTTATATTCAGGCACCAGCCAAACTTGTGACTGACACCCCGGTACTTTCCAATCCGCGGTTTTATATTTATCATCCAAGCCTTCAAGGCTGCTGCCTAAGTCTATGATATAGCCGTAGCGGTCCTCCCAGCTGTCGCAGAATGAAAAATTATCAATCAGTTCATCAATATCCATCTGGCTTACCCCTAAAAAAGTTCCATCATCGCACGGGCGTCTTCGCTTAAACGTTCCATCGACCACGCCGGTTCCCAAACAATTTTAACTGTTACAACACCGGTTCCTTCAACCAATGCAACCGCATCCGCAGCTTGTTGCGGTAAGATGCCCGCAACAGGACAAGCAGGTGCCGTTAATGTCATATCAATATCAATATTGCCGTCTTCAGCAATACGAATATCATAAACCAATCCCATATCCCAAATATTTATCATTATTTCCGGATCACAGACGGTTTTTAAAGCTTCAATCACATCTTCTCGCGATGCTGTTTTTTCGTCTGCCGGTTTAGATTTGCCCGAAACAGCCATGTATTCTTTTTTTTCAGCTTCCGGCAGAGTCATGGCGTTCAACAAATCAGCTTCATTGGGATTTTCATCTGTCATTTTTATTTCCTTAATGCGTGTGGCCGGTTAAGAATATCAAGCCAACAATAGATAACAACAGCAGCAGAATCAACTGCGGTTTAACTTTAACATAATCATTCCGGCGGCTAAAACGATTAAACAGCAATATCCACACCGGATATGCGTGGACAATGGCCGCAACATAAGCCGGGTTGGGTGTCAGATACATAGTATAAGTTTTCAAGACACCGTGAATAATGGCAAAAAGCATAAAAAACCAAGCAAACCGTATATTCTTGCGGGCGGCAAGTTCTATAAGTTTATGCCCGCGGCGCAGGTGAACCGCCAAATTAAGAATGCCAGCCGTCAAGGATGTAATAAGTGTGTAGTAATATATCGCCGAAATCAAATTTTCCGCGCCTAAATGTGTGGTTTCCTTATTGGTGACATCGATAAAAATTTCACAAAACATCCCTATCGCAAGGAAACTCAAAGCTTTACGACTGGCTTTGGCTTGCAATATCAAAATCAATGCAACGGTTGTGCCCAAAAGACAAGCTAAAATTAATCCGAGATGCAGCGGGCTATGAAGGAAAACTGTTATTTCTGCCGGATGCAGCAAAATCCAAAAAACAAAAATAAAAGCAATACTCAACGGGTGAATTAAACTGGTCACCTGCGCTCCAAAAGTCTTGGCTCCGTTTAGAATGCGATTATCGCCAAGAGAGATAACCAATCCTTGCGCAAAGCACAAGCCATAAAAAGCCCAATGATGTATCGGCGAAAAGAAAAAGGCAAAAGGCAGCAATACCGCGGCTGTTCCCAGCCCGCGGTAGACCATTAACAGTGAACCTTTAATCTTAATAAACTGATTCACATAAACATAAGCCGAAGTCAGCAGGCTTATGCCTATTGCCAATATCCACCAGTAATTCTGCATGTTTTTTCCTTTTACATATCATGCAGTTATATGCTTTTACAGACAGTTGTCAAGTTTATCACTGAGCTAGAGGAACATTTTTTGCGCTTTACGAACCGCCGGAAGCAAGGCATCAATATCTTCTTTGGTTGTATATAATCCGAAAGAAGCTCGTGCGACACTTTCATATCCCATTCGGTGAACCAGCGGTTCCGCACAGTGATGCCCCACACGTACGGCAACCCCTTCTTTATCAAGGACAAAGGCCAAGTCTTGCGGATGTATGCCATCAACGACAAAAGAAAAAACACCGCCTTTCTCTTTAGCCGTGCCAATCAATATCAGCCCCGGCACATTGCTCCACTGCTCACGCGCATAAGCCGTCAATTCGTCTTCATGGGTTTTAATATTGTCCATTCCCAAGTGCTGCATATAACGCAGTGCTTCACCTAAGCCAATGGCTTGCACGCTAGCCGGTGTTCCCGCTTCAAAACGGATAGGCGGCTGCATAAAAGTCGTCTTGTCATAAGTCACGACATCAACCATATCTCCTCCGGTTTGATACGGAGGCATTGAATCGAGGATGTCATATTTTCCGTAAAGTACACCTATGCCGGTCGGCCCATAGGTTTTATGCCCTGAAAAGGCCAGAAAATCACAGTCCAAATCCTGCACATCTACCGGCTGATGAACGATATACTGACAAGCATCCACCAAAAACAGAGCTCCATTTTGATGAGCCGCCTTTGCCATTTTTTTAACAGGGAAAACCGTTCCCAAAACATTAGACATTCCGGTTACAGCCACCAGTTTGGTGCGTGGGCTCAGAGCCTTCAGAAATTCCTCTTCAATATAACTGCCGTCATCTGCTATCGGGAAAATCTTCAATGTAAAGCCTAATTCATCCCGCAGCAGCTGCCAAGGAACAAGATTGGCGTGGTGTTCTGCCTGAGAAATCAAAACTTCATCCCCGGGTTTCAAAAATTTACGCCCCCAAGTCGCCGCAACGAGATTAATGGATTCTGTAGCGTTGCGCGTAAAAACTATTTCATCGACGGAATCGGCATTGATAAAATCGCGGACAATTTCCCGCGCATCTTCATAAGCCGCCGTTATTTCTTCTGACAGGCGGTATATTCCACGATGGACATTGGCATAACTCCGACTGTAAATATCATTCAGGCGGTTGATAACGGCATAAGGTTTTTGAGCTGAAGCAGCCGAATCTAAAAAGATGTTCGGCTTGCCGTTGATTTTCTCGGCCAAAACCGGAAAATCTTTGCGAATTTCATAAACATCATACATTTTCAAACGCTTTCATTATAGTTGGGCGGATTTTTTATTTAAGATATAAACTCATTCTGCCGGACGTCAACTTAACATTTTTGCTATTTTAAATCTTTAAACCAACAGCGAACCGCTTCTGATGATATGCGACTAAAGACATCATCCAAATAAGCATCTATCAGCAGCTGGCGAGCCTCATTCAGACCGATGCCCCGAGCCTGCATATAAAACAGCTGTTCTTCATCCAATTCACCGCTGGCCGCGCCATGCGAACATTTAACGTCATCGGCAAAAATTTCAAGCTCCGGTTTTACGTCTATTTCCGCCGTGTCACTCAACAGCAGTGCTTTATGCAACTGTATGCCTTCAGTTTTTACGGCATCATGTGCAATATGTATTTTCCCTTGAAAAACACCTTTGGCATCACCACCGACAACGCCTTTAACCAACTGTGATGACTGCGTTTCGGCGACAAGATGTTCAATATCCGTCGTGGTATCAATCGTTGCCCAGCCGTTCATCATGTATGCGGCATCAACTTGCGCGCGGGCTCCCAATCCACAGAGTTTGATTTTTGTTTCATTGCGGGCAATATTGGCACCTTTTTGCAAGCAAAAACTCTTATATTGCGATCCGGCTTGCTGTTCCACCAGGTGTAAAGCTATGTGGTTGGCTTTGAATGCTTCATGTTGATATTTATAATGGTTTATTACGGCATTTTCCGCGATAAAAATTTCATTGACCTGATTGAGAAAATAGCGTGATTTAAGCTCGCCCTCATAATGGTAATATTCAATTAAATCAACCTCACTGTCTGCTCCGACAACAATCAAATTATGAATATTTTCCAGCAGATTGTGCCCTTCGGGGCGTGTCAAATACGTCACAGCCAACGGGGTGTTTAATTTTGTTCCCGGGGCAATTTCAAGCAAAAATCCCTGCTCAAGGTAACAACTGTTGAGAGCGACAAAGGGATAATGTTCAATATCCGCCAATCGATTTAAGTATGCCTCGGCCTGAGACAGAGGTTTCAGACTGACACCCGTCGGCAGGGTATCATTATCTGCAGACAATCGGCCATTAACATAACGCAGTTCACATACCGGAAAAGGAAATGAAACCTTTGTCCCGGTGAGAGCATTTTGAAAAACTTCATAGTCATCCGTCTGAAATTCTCGAAGTTTGGTATATTTCCAAGCTTCCGTCCTCGGGGTCGGCAACCCCTGCCGCAGAAATGCCTCACGTCCAGCACGGCGTATATTTTCAAGCCATGTCGGAGCGGGTTTCAAAGATATGTTTTGCAATAAAGCGACCATTATCTTTCTTTCACAAATTCAGCGTAACCTTTTTCTTCCAGTTCCAAGGCCAAATCTTTGTTACCGGATTTAACAATGTGCCCGTCAGCAAAGACGTGCACAAAATCAGGCACGATATAATTCAACAGACGTTGATAGTGGGTAATAACCAACATGGAACGGTGCTCGTCTCGCAAAGCGTTAACCCCGTCAGCCACAACCTTTAACGCATCAATATCCAATCCCGAATCGGCCTCATCCAAAATAGCGAAAGAAGGTTTGAGAATCGCCATTTGCAAAGTCTCAAGCCGTTTTTTTTCACCGCCGGAAAAGCCTACATTGACAAAGCGTTTAAGCATATCATTATCAATCCCCAGTTTACGACCTTCTTCTCGTAAAAGTTTGATAAATTGGACATTATCCAACTCAGGAAGGTTTTGATGAGCTCGCACCGCATTTACGGCATGCTTCAAAAAAGTCGATGTCGGCACGCCGGGAATTTCCACCGGATACTGCATAATCAGGAAAGCCCCTTCACGGGCACGCTCTTCCGTTGACATAGCCAACAAATCTTTACCTTTGAAACGGATACTGCCGCCGGTAACCTCATACCCGGGTTTGCCGCTTAAAACATAAGACAACGTGGATTTTCCGGCACCGTTTGGCCCCATAATCGCGTGCACTTCTCCCTCATTAATCGTAAGGTTAAAGTTTTTGATGATTTCCTTGTCGCCAACACGAGCATACAGTTCTTCGATTTCCAATAGCGGCGTTTTCATTCATTTATCCTAATACATCTATTATCTTGTCATTCCGGGGTAAAGAAATTGCTGAAAAATCTCTATCCCCCTGCCCATCCTTATTTGGCGGCGAGGGCTGCCTTCAACTGTGAGAGCAAATTTTCAACTTCACCTTCACGAATGGTTTTGATGTGGTGCTCTCTTTCCAAAATCTCGGCAGCAACAGCTGACATTCTGGTTAAAACTTCTAACATTTCTTGTTGATTATTCTTAGACATTTCTATCCTACACTTCCTTCTAAGCTGATATTAATTAATTTTGCAGCCTCGATAGCAAACTCCATCGGCAGATGCTGCATGACTTCTTTGCAGAAGCCGTTGACAATCAAGCTGACGGCTTCTTCTTCACCAATGCCTCGCTGGAGGCAGTAAAAAAGCTGCTCATCACTGATTTTTGAGGTGGTCGCCTCATGCTCGATGACCGCCGATTTGTTGCGGTTTTCGATATAAGGCACAGTATGTGATCCGCAGTTTCGACCAATTAAAAGGCTGTCACACTGCGAATAATTGCGGGCACCGGCAGCTTTGGGAGCCACTCTGACCAACCCGCGATAGGTTTGATTGGAAAAACCGGCTGAAATACCTTTAGAGATAATTTTAGATGTTGTATTTTGACCGATGTGTATCATTTTGGTTCCGGTATCAGCCTGCTGACGATTATTGGTAATCGCCACAGAATAAAATTCGCCGACAGAATTATCTCCTTGCAACACACAAGAAGGATACTTCCAAGTCACGGCCGAACCAGTTTCAACCTGTGTCCATGAAATTTTGGAATTAGTGCCGCGACAGGCCGCACGTTTGGTAACAAAATTATAAACACCGCCTTTGCCGTCCTTATCTCCGGGATACCAGTTTTGAACAGTGGAATATTTAACCTCGGCATTATTCAGCACCACGATTTCCACAATAGCGGCGTGAAGTTGATTTTCATCACGTTGCGGTGCCGTACAACCCTCTAAATAAGAGACATAACTGTCATCTTCGGCAATAATCAGCGTACGTTCAAACTGCCCGGTATTTTTCGCGTTAATTCTGAAATAGGTCGACAGCTCCATCGGGCAACGGACACCTTTGGGAATAAAGACAAAAGATCCATCCGTAAAAACCGCCGAATTCAAACAGGCAAAAAAATTATCAGTATAAGGCACAACCGAACCTAAATATTTTTTTACCAACTCCGGATGTTCGCGGACTGCCTCGGAAATAGAACAAAAAATAACGCCCTTTTCCGCCAGTTTGTCACGGTAAGTGGTGGCAACGGATACACTGTCAAAAACAGCATCAACAGCCACAACTCCGGCCAGAGCTTCCTGCTCTTTGAGAGGAATACCCAGTTTTTCATATGTCTTTAGAAGCTCCGAATCGACTTCATCCAGACTTTTCGGTGAAACTTTCTGCTTGGGCGCAGAATAATAATACAAACTTTGGTAATCAACTTTATCATAAACAAGCTTGGCCCACTCAGGTTCCTTCATGTTCTGCCAGAAGTCAAAAGCTTTCAAACGCCATTCAAGCAGCCACGCCGGTTCATTTTTTTTGTGTGAAATCAGGCGGATGATATCTTCATTCAACCCCATAGGTACGGTTTCGGCATCAATGTCCGTTACAAAACCGTATTTATATTTATCACCGCTTTCATCGACGATTTGAGGCCGGTCTTTCATACTCATCCTGACTTTAATTGTTTAATCTTAACTGCTCAGTTGTAGCTGCAAACGGTTAAAATCGTGTAAATTTTACAAATTCAGCCCTAAATTAAGGATTTTTGCAGTAAAATGCAACCTCTATTTAAGAAATATTTAGCTTTTGATTCTAGAATATTTTTTATCGTCAACTTATAAACGGAACAAACATGGTATATTTGAGCATATTTTGCGCGGCTCTGGCACTCTATGCCTTATTTCTCAATCGGAGAATTACGGTTCTGAAGAAGAATCTGAAAGAACTTATCCAAGAGAATGAGCGGCAGACAACCGAAAACAGCCCGATGCTGAACGATATTTATTTTAAAGTTGACCGTGACATGGTTATTACTTATGCCAACGAAGCTACTTTCAAAATAACCGGCTTCAGCCAAGATGATCTGTTGAACAAACCACTACTCGGCACTCTAATGGAAGACAGCGATGCGAATCAAAAGACCATGTTCGCTACGTTAAATAAAGTCGGCAAAAAGCAAGCCACTGTCAATAATGATCTGATTTTGTTACATAAAGACGGTAAAAAATACCTGATGCGTTGCCGACTGCGGCCTTTGCTGGATGAGGTGCTGGTCTGCGAAGGAATGAGCCTGATGTGTAAAGATTACAGTCAGCCGGAAGTCTTGCAGGAAAAGTTAAAAATTTATCAAAACCGAGATATCTTGCTGACAGCAGATATTCTGAACGAAGACGGCTTTATGGAACGACTGGAACATGATTTCAAACTGGCCAAACGCTATAATCACGACTTCTCACTGGTCGTGGTCGAATTAAGTGATATTTATGACTTTATCAACAAAGGAATCGACTTTGAGACCGGCGATAAAATGTTAAAGAACGCCGCAGAGCTTTGCCTGCAAGAGGCTGACGGGACACATTGGGTCGGACGATTTGACAAGACCAAATTCGGAATAGCTTTAAGCAAGACACCACGAGCGCAAGCCGTCGAAATCAGCCAAAGGCTGCAAGATAAAATTATTCAATGCATTCGCAGCTTGGGGGTTGACGAATACAACGCCGAGATGTTCGTCATCTCTTATACCAACCGTAAAGATTACAACGACACAGCAGACTTTATGCTTGCTCGCGTGCGACGTCATATACAAACTGCAATGCGCACCAGAAAATACGGTCTTATCTCTTCTGACATTCAACGAATTAAAACAGCTGTCGAACGCTAATAAAATATTAAATTATTGCAGCTAAACTAGGCTCAGTGTTCACTAATAAGGTCATGACGTGGTTAAAACCCGCAAAATATTTTGGGCCTTGTCAGTTATTATCTGGCTGACGACAGGCTGTTCATTCAACTCCGGGCAGGTTCAGTTGCTTAACTGGGGATGGTTCGGCACACCTGATACCGTTACGGTGCAGCGCGGTGACACGTTATACAGCATCTCCAAACGCTACAATGTTCCGCTGCGCGATTTGATTGAAGCCAACAATCTGACTCCGCCATATACATTGGTCATCGGCAGACAGCTGCGGCTACCCACCGCTAAGTTCCACGTCGTTTGCAAGGGTGACACCCTTTATAATATCTCCAAACGCTATAATGTTGACGTAACCACACTAAGCAAGCTCAATAATCTGCAACCTCCATATACCTTATCCATCGGACAACGGCTGGCAATTCCGGGCAGCGTCGGCGGAATCGGAGAAGTTCATACGCCGGAACCGGCAAAAACAGCACAACCGCAAAAGAGCAACAGCTTTAGTTTTTGGAAATCGACACCAAAGAAAACAACATCTTCGTCTTCAACCGTAAAAAAGACAACTTCCACCCCGACCAAAACAACCAGTGTCAGCAAATATCGCAAGAACAAATTTGCCTGGCCGTTGAAAGGCACGATTGTTTCCAAATACGGCACTATCGGCAAGGGCCGCAACAATGACGGCATCAACATCAAAGCAACTCTCGGTGCTGCCGTTAAAGCCGCTGATGCCGGACGCGTGGCTTATGCCGGCAACGAGCTGAAAGGATTTGGCAACTTAATTCTTATCAAGCATGATGACGGATGGATTACCGCCTATGCTCACAATGACCGCTTATTTGTCAAAAAAGGCCAACGCGTGCGTAAAGGAGAAAAAATCGCCGCTGCCGGCTCAACCGGCAGTGTCAACACTCCACAGCTGCATTTTGAAATCCGCTCAGGCAAAAAAGCCCTTAACCCGCTCAATTACCTGCCCTAAGCTTTAAGTTTAAAGCCTGGTTTATAGAGCTTTTTATCTAAAAAATTATTAGATTTATGTATTTTTCCTGTTGTTATACCGCAATATTGGTGTATATTCGTTGCAGTTAATAATTTGAATGGAGAAAAATATGTTTATCAGTGAAGCAATGGCGCAAACCGCCGATGCCGTGACTACTTCCGCTCAAGGCTCTCTGTCGGGGACATTAATTCAGCTTGGGCTTATCTTCGTTATTTTTTACGTCATCCTCATTCGTCCGCAGCAAAAACGAATGAAAGAACATGAGCAGCTGTTGTCATCAATCAAAAAAGGCGACCGGATTATTACCGGGGGCGGTATTTACGGCAAAGTTGTCAAGGCTGACGAAAGTCCGGAATTGGTGGTTGAAATTGCTGATGGCGTCAACATCACTGTCAACCGCATGACCGTCCGCGATGTGGTTAATCCGCAGCCCAAGGCTCCGGCAAATGCTAACAAAAAATCTAAATCAAAAAAATAATCAAGGGACAGCATATGTATAAATTATCTCGTTCACGGATTATGATAATCCTGGCTATTTGTTTATTGGGTGTCTTTTTTGCCATTCCCAATATGCTGAGCGACACGTCAAAACTGCCCAAATGGTGGCAACCGGTCAATCTGGGGCTGGACTTACAGGGCGGTTCCAACCTGTTGCTTGAAGTTAAAATGGATGATGTTCTGAAAGAAAGAATGTCTACTATTGAAGATTCTGTTCGGCAGGTTTTGCGTGAGGACAAAATTCGTTATCAAAACCTGAAAGCCGGAGCTGATTCCGTTAAGGTTAAAATAGAAAACGCCAATTCTCGTTCTCAGGCTATTAACAAATTTTATAAAGTTGACGAAGGGTTGGTCATTACGGAAGAAGATGACGGCACAGTTGTCATTGCTTACAGCGATACGGCTTTGAACCAATTAAAAGCAAAAGTTGTTGATCAGTCAATTGAAATTGTACGTCGCCGTATTGACGAGTTAGGCACGAAAGAACCGGTTATTCAACGTCAGGGCAGTGACAGAATCGTTGTTCAACTGCCGGGACTGCAAAATCCGGAATATGTCAAAACCTTATTGGGCAAAACGGCAAAGATGGCTTTTCACTTAGTTGACAGTCGTTCTACGGCTGCAGATGCTCGTCGAGGCAAACTAAGCACAACCTCTCGACTGATTAACAGCGTAGACGGAGAAACCTTGGTTATCAGCCGCAAGCCGGTTGTCGGCGGCGAAAACCTGATTGACGCTCAGCCGTCTTTTCAGGAAGGAGATCCTGTCGTCAGCTTCAAATTTAACGGTTTAGGCGGTAAAAAATTCGGTGAAGCCACGAAAAATAACATCGGTGAACGTTTAGCCATTGTGCTGGACAATGAAGTTATTTCCGCTCCCGTTATCCAAAGTGCTATTTTAGGCGGTAACGGGGTCATCAGCGGTAACTTCACGGTTAAATCAGCCAGTGACTTAGCTTTATTGCTGCGTTCAGGAGCTCTGCCCGCTCCGTTGGAAGTTCTGGAAGAAAGAACTGTCGGTGCCGGTTTGGGGGCAGATTCCATCCGCGAGGGTGTTTATGCCTCAATTATCGGCTTGATTGCCGTTGTCGTCTTTATGATTGCGGCATATGGCTTATTCGGTATTTTTACGACAATTACTGTTTTCATTAACCTGTTCCTCATGCTGGGTGTTTTGAGCTTTATTGGCGCAACGCTCACATTGCCGGGTATCGCAGGTATCATTTTAACTATCGGCATGGCTGTTGATGCAAATGTGCTGATTTTTGAAAGAATGAGAGAAGAAGTTAAAAACGGACGTTCAACCAAAGATGCTGCCGAAGCAGGCTTTACGGAAGCTTGGGCCACAATTCTGGACTCAAACCTGACAACATTAGTGGCAGCTGCCGTATTGTTTTATTTTGGCTCCGGTCCGGTGCGCGGTTTTGCCGTAACGCTGGCTATTGGTATTGCAACGTCTATGTTTACGTCGGTGACGGTTACCCGAGTGATTATCGCTTCGTGGATCGCCAAATATAAACCGACCAAACTGCCAATTTAATTAAGGAATAGAATATGAAAATTTTCAGTTGGGTTACCAAAGATACAACCATCAACTTTATGGGAGCGCGCAAACTTACCTATGCCCTGTCTGCTTTGATGGTTATCTTATCCGTTGTATGCATTGCCGTTAAGGGGTTTAATTACGGCATTGATTTTTCCGGCGGTATTTTGATAGAAGTCAGCAGCAACACACCTGTCAATCTTGAAGAAATCCGCAAAAAAGTTAATCAGGTTGATTTGGATGATGTTAATTTGCAGACTGTCGGCGACAGCGGACGCGAGTTTATTATCCGCGCACAAGCCAAAGAACTGAATGAAAAAGAACAAATGGCCGCGGTTAACAAAATTAAACAGGTTTTGGGCAGTGAAAATTATGAGTTTCGCCGCGTTGAACTGGTTGGTCCGCAAGTTGGAGACGAATTGAAAAAAGCCGGGGTCATCGCTTCTGTGATTGCGACTTTGGCGATTTCTCTTTACATCTGGTTCCGCTTTGAATGGCAGTTTGCATTAGGAGCATTAGTTGGTCTGGTTCATGATATTCTGACAACTGTCGGCCTATTGTCGTTGTTCGGCATGGATTTCAGCCTGACAACCGTTGCTGCAATTCTGACTTTGGCCGGTTATTCCGTCAATGACACGGTGGTAACTTATGACCGTATTCGTGAAAATCTGCGCAAATACAAAAAAATGCCACAGGAAGAATTGCTGAACAAAAGTATTAACGATATTTTCTCCCGCACGATATTGACGGGGCTGACAACATTCTTGGCTGCATGCGCACTGCTGGCGTTCGGTGGAGATACTTTAAGAAGTTTCTCTTTCACGATTGTCTGGGGTGTGGTTGTCGGAACATATTCGTCAATCTATGTATCGGCAGTTATGCTGAACCTGTTTGACTTACGAGCCACACAGGAAGCCAAAGAACAGGTTATTAACCCGTTCGGCAACGTGGATTAAGCGATAAGGCACAAGAAAGCCCCTTGCTTTTGGCAAGGGGCTTTTTATTTAGGCAATATCCTCCAATTCT
>CANDEX010000035.1 GCA_947383875.1 uncultured Azospirillum sp.
AGCGTGCCGCGGTTGCCGCGCAATTCGTTGCCACAGGCATAACTGCCCAGACGCGCCGATTACCTGACCTGAAACGCTGCTGCTTCCGGAAGCAGAATCTTGATTTTCTGCATCATCGGCCATCTTTTTTACCTGATAAACATTCCTTCGCGCAAGCTAGGTAATCCCTGAGTAATATTAAGAGACGGCAAAGGCTCAAGACTGTCTTCATCATCATCACCGGGCATAGGTGTCATACTTTTACCCATCGGCAGCTTCATTGCTTTAACTGGTTCTCTATCCAGAATACCACCTGCAGCGAAGTATAAATAATCTTTTGAACCTTTATTGTCAGCGCGAATATAGGTTTGTGTAATTTCTTCAACCGTATGACCGCTTTGCAAAACGGTTCCTTTTTGAACCATAAAGGATGAACCGCTTTTGTTAATCAGCTTAGCTGCCAGCTCATCGCCTTGACCGCTGATTTCCATAATAGCATATTCATCGGAAAGTTTTTGTTGTTTGTTTTCCGGTGATTTACCGTCAACCGAGGCAAACGGATTGGCTTTATCAGCGTTCTTTTGGTTGTTTTCCTCTTCTCGGGCTGTTTTTTCAGCTTCCAAACGAGACTTCAATATTGAAATCTGTGTCTGTAAGTTAGCCAGTTCTCTGCTGTAATTCTTTTTTGCCGTTTCTGCGGCATCCGCTGCTTTGTTGGCCATTTGAGCCAGATGATTGAGTTTCATTTTAAAGTTTTTAACCAAATTATCCCGATCTTCTTCACCTTTAATGATTTCGGCATAAAGCTTGGTGTTATTATCAATCCATTTCTGATTGGTTGTCAGCATTTCGGCTTTATAGGCGTTAACAATGCTTTCCTGGCGCAGTTTTTCAAGAGTAATACTCAGGGCTTTCAGCTTCTGTTCTTCAATCAGGAGTTTGCGTTCCTGCTCTTTTTCCCATTCGATTCTCTTCCGTTCTTTTTCCTGTTCTTTTTCTTTCAGGTCATCAATGGCCTGCTGACGAGCGGCTTTCATTGCTGCTATTTCATTTTTTATTTTCTCACGTCTTAATTCCAAAGTAAGCAAGCTGGTTTGCTTTTCAATGTCAGACATTTGATTAAACAATTCATTGTCAACCTGCGATAATAATGCCTCGCCGAAATTGTTGCTTTCAGGCATGGTTGCCTGCGGACGGAAGCCCATTCCGGGTAAACCTGCACCCGGTACGGCGGCATTCTCGCCGGGAAGAGCTGCAGAGACCCCGCCGCCTAAAGGACTGTTATTCAAGTCAATAGGAGCCGTATCATTATTTGCATTAGGAAGCGATAGACCGCCGGCAGGCAAATCCGAATCTCCGTATTGATCTGTAGCACCATTGTCCAACGGGATAGCTGTGTCTTCATCGTTATTCAAGGCAAGGGGTGCGCCGGTATTTGTTTCAGCATCCAAAGAAGGCGGAGTAAGAAGAGCACTGTCGTCTGCGTTGTCATTCAGTGAAATTTCATTAGGAATAGCACCGGCATTATTATCGGCGGCTTCTGCATCCAAAGGAAGTAAGGCAATAGCCTGTTGGCTGCTCATCACTGAGATAATCAGTGCCAGAGCTGCAGTGCCCAAACTGTTTCTGATCTTAAAATACATAGATTGCTCCCTCATAATGCCATATCTTGGAGTTAACGTCATATTTTATATTATTAATCTCAAGTCCTGAAAATTTTGTTAATAATTTATTCCATACGGTCGGATTTTGCACAGAATCAAAGCTAAATTGCACTGAACGATACACATTGTTCCGTGGAGATGTATATGAAAAACTGTTCAGATTAATATCCTGACCAATTGATTGAAACATATTATTCAACACATTTTTGAGGTCAATGTCATAATATTGCGGTGGTGACGAAACAATATCAACCTTATTCAACGGTACCGAAACCATCATTGTCCGTCCGTCATCAGAAATTGATTTTCCGGAGAAATTAACCCCTGACTTATTTAATGCTTTATCTATCCAGCTGATACGCCCGACATCTCTGCTCCAAAATGTTGTAACCCCCTCAGGACCGCAGGATAATCCACCGATAACCCACCCCGGAGGCATAATCCGAATAAGCGCATTAATACCCTCACGGCATTGCAGCATAACATCTGATGCGTTTTTCAGTTGCTCCCATGGTTTAATTTCAGGCGGCTCTTCTACCGGTTTGACGACTTTAGGCTGCACCGGAGCAATAATCGGCTTTGACGGCGGGCTGAGTAAGCTGCTGATGATACTGGACAACAACCAAAAGCCGATAATACCGGAAACCGCAATAACCGCTACCAGCTTTGTTCCGCGTAAAGCTTTAATCTTTTGCAGTTTATTTTTGGTGCCGCGTTGCAGCAGCTTTGCCAAATCGGGATACTCTGTTTCTTCAATTTCCCATTCCGGCGGAGCAATTTTTCGTCCCCAGTCTGGCACTGCCAGCATAGACATAAACTGATTCTTAGCATCTTCTTCATTCAAGAAGAGCATATCACCGTCAGAAAGGATAATATCGTTACGGACACAGGTATACCACCAGCCGTTTTGAACCTTGAAAACCCCGACAAAAGATGAGCGGTCAGACAATGCCGTTGCCAAAGAAACAGCAGCCGCTAATTGTCCGGGTTTATATCCCTCATGAGAAACACAAATACCAAATTGCGGTGCTTTTCCGGGTTTGATACAAAAAAGGTCTGCTCCTTCAAGAACGCCGGCCGACGCTTCTTCAACTTCGGTATACGGATCATCCTTGTTTTGTAAAGGCTGCCAGAACAGGCTGGTCGCATAGGATGAACCTTCGATGTTTATCTCCGTTCCCCAGGAACGGTTTACATTCGAATCATAATCCTGATCTTGAAATTTTGCGTCTTCCAGCACCATTCTTTTTATCCTTTAGCCTTTCATTCTGGATTCAGGTGACAGCGGTGAATCTAAAACCACCGGCGTCAGAATAATAACCAAAATGCTTCTCTTCTTGCCAGCAACTGCCGTTCCGCCAAGCAGTGAGTTGTTAGCCGAGCCGACACCTGATTTTTCGCTTGAATTTTCAACGCGTTCATAGCCGGTCAAAACCAGAGACTGTCCAGACTTCATCGCTACTTCTTGTGTAAAGCCGCGAGATTCGATAATCGGGTTTTGAATATATTGTCCGCTGGAGCCGCTGCCTGAACCGCTTCCGTCATCAAGATTAACTTTTTCCAAAGAAATCAAATCAGACAAAGTCAAATTAAACATTAACATTAAACGACCATGCTCCAGAATACGGGGCAAAACATCCATCGTGAAACCTGTTTCGATTTCTTCTGTCTCTGTCGAAACATCATAGTAACTGGCATCGCCGCCACTATTCGTTTTGGTGATTTCAGAAATGTAATTTTGTTTGCGAACCACCTGAATCGGTGCCGGTTTGTTATTAAGCGTTGTCACTGTTCCGCTGGTAATCAGGTTGGTTGTTCCTTGGGTTGACAAAGCTTGCAAAGCTCCTTGAACCGTAACATTACCGGGAAGCAGCGTCATTGTCAGGTTATTGGTGACATCGCCACCCAAGCCCCCGGCAATACTTGAAATACCGATGCTTTCGCCATTGGCTCTCCACAAAGCAGATAAATCCAACCCATATTGGTCACTGTCTTCAATACTGACTTGCAGAACCTTGACGCTGATAGCGACCTGACGAGACAAACGAGCGTTCTGCTCATTAATATATTTTGCAACTTTTTGAATATCATGCGGTGTTGCCGTTACGGAAATAGTCCCGCTGGAAGGATCCATCGTATATTTGGCTTCTTTGTCCAGCATATTTTTAATGGAATCTTCAATATTTTTCCAGAAATCCATTTTTGTGCTGCTTTGCAATGAAATTGAAGACGAACCGCCTGAACCGGAAGCCGAACCGCCGACATTGACGGAAACTTGCGGACTGGTTGGTAGTGTATAAAGAACGAATGTTCTGGTCACATATTTATAGAAGTAAACTTCCTTGCGATCATATTTCCACCAAATACCGAAACGTGATCCGATTTCATTCAGCAAACCGCTTAACGGTCCCTGATAAGAAACCAGCATTTTACTGGGATCTGTCCAGTCAACGTTGATTGATTTGGCATTGGGCTTGTTCTTTGCGCCGTTAGTCAACACTTCTTTTTCAAGATGTGATGCATAGCTGACGCGCAACCCTGTAATTTTGTTAATCATATCGCCGATTTCATAAAGCGTAATCGGACGATTGCTGATTAAGGTAACGCCGTCTTTACCCTCAAGGTAAGACGGAATGGGCTGACCTTCATATTCAATCTGACTGGTGTCACCGAGCCAAATATCATTTTTAACCTTTACAACGTCATCATTGATAGGTTTGTCAGGAATTTTAGCCGTTTCTTTAAGCTGCGTTGTTGCTTCGACTTCACGGTCAATGGTTGCATCCATTTTAGTTGACAGCGAACAGGAACCCGCAATAACGGCCATTAACGCGCCTAAGCTGTATTTGGTAATCTTATTCATAAGCATTCTCATCCTCCATGGTCTCAACAACTAAGACGCGGTTTCCTTTATAAAAAGTAGCAATCGGTGCCGGCCGAGCTCTGGCAAAAGCGCGGATTAAAGCGGAACTGACATCTGCGAAACGTCCGCGGAACATTGCGCCGGCGGTCAGCGTATAGTTACGATTGGAATTCCAAATCAAACGCCAGCCTGAACGTTCGCTCCACTCTGTCAGCAGTTCTTTCAGGGTTTGTCCTTCTTCAGCTAACCAATCCTCAACCGGATCTTCTGCATTATATTCACTGCTGCTGTTTGATTTTCCGGTATCGTTTTCTCTGATTTCTTCTTCGTAATCAATAACTTCGCTGTCAATGCTGGGCGGAATAGCTGCAGACATATTGCTTCCTGCGCCGCCGTCAACAATATTCTGGTCACGCGGCGTTCTTTCGCCATATTCGCGATAATCGGCAGCGGTTCTGGTATAATTGACAAATTCACTATCCTGCATACCGTTAGCCGGCTGCATAACATTGTTGTTTTCAGTGCAGACTTTATTGCCGTTAGCATCACACTCAACGGCTTCAGGCGGAAGGTCAACCGGATGACTTAAAGTTCCCATGCAGCCGGCAATGGCAAACAACCCCGCTAATCCGGCGGTCAGCCGAAATTTTATGCTCATATTAATCGTTCCTAAGCTGTGTTTTGTCATATTTTTACCTATCATACATATTGAAAAATAAATAATCAAGCGGAAGCAGATACTTATTACCAAGGCTTACCAGGCTTTGTAATAATCCTGCCACTCATTATTTTCCTTTATGCCTCCGTTAGTGTCGTTGTTTAGTCTTACCGTCCGAATAATGAACGAGTTAGGTTCGCGCGTTGTGAATACCGTTTTAATTTTACGATAGTCTACGCCGTTATTGGTTAATATATTGTGTAACAAATTCAACCGTTTCTGTTGTAGTTGATATGAGCTGGCACCGTCTATTCTGATTTCCAGTCCGGCATTGTTGTCTTCAATAGTCTTGTTGGCAAAAGCCTGAAGCCACTTCAGGGTTACGCCGGAGATTTCTGCGCGGTTCGGTTGGAAGGCCAGTCTGATTTCAGTGGGTAGAATTTTTCCGGTGGCGGGTTTGGTGCGCTTTTTGCCTGTGAATTTGTTGATAAAACTCGGGAGTGTTCCTTCGTTATCATTATTGTCTGCTTGCTTGGCGTTGTCATCTTTGCTGAAAATTGAAGTGATACTTTTCAGAAGCCCTTTACCGTCTGTTTTGTCTGAGGGTAAAGTAGTCTGTTGAGGCTGGAAAGAAGGCTTGTCAGCGAGCAGGTTTTCCTGTTCGATAAGTTGTTGTTCAATTTCCTTATCTTGTTCTGAAGCCACCAATTGCGGTGTCAGATTGGGGTCATTCAGTATTTCTTCGGGAATGGGGATGAGCAGGTTTTTGACAACTTGCGCTGCCAGTTTGACGTCTTGATTGTCATTAGCCTGCTTTTCTGTCTCCAGAGCTTTCTTAATTTTTTGATTGTCGGCATTTTGATAATATTTTTTCTTAGCCGTTTGTCTGTTGCGTTGATGTCCGGTTCCCTTGGCTGCAATCCATGTACTGTCTTCGTTGTTTTTTTGAGCCATTGTTTGCCAGCCGGCAGGCTTTTCTTTGTCGGCTTTGGGAGGGTTTGCGCCTTCTTCCATGCTGCGAATGCTGGCTTTACCTGTCAGCATGGCCAATTTATTGTCGTCAGGGGAGTGTGCGACTTTCGCTTCGGCTGTTTGAACGGGAGCGAAGTCGTCTTTTTGTAAGGGGATAAGTAAGTTTTCCGGTTCTCCCGAAAGGTTGTTTTGTTCTTTTGCGACGGAAGTTGGCGGGAGTGTATCAGGGTTTTGTGCTGCCTTGGCAATTTTAAATGTCGGCGGCAAAACAACATCCTCTTCGTCAGAAGTGTCGTCTTCTGGGGTAATTTCATCGTCGGGAACAGCGGCCAATAAACGCGGTTCTTCATCCGGTGTGGTTGTGGCAAGAGGTTCCGGGGTGGATGTCTCTTCTGCCTGAGGCTTTGTAGCGGTGCTTTCCAGCGGAATATCTGTTTGCGCCAAAACCTCCGCAGTGTCTGCGGCGGTTTTCTTTAACCTTTGAGCGATTTTCTGTTCATTCGGCCGTATAATCTGAACGTGAGCCTGCACAATCTTGCTGCTGAACGGAGATAACAGTTCTTGGTCATCTATCGTATCTGCGGGAAGTTCCGGTAACTCAATATTTGCGGTTTTTTCGGCTTCCTCGACAGAGACATCTTGAGGAGAATTTATGATGACCTCCGCATTTGCCGGCGGTGGCGGCGGAAAAGCTCCGGTTTCCGGCTTGGCGGAAAGATTAAATTCAATATCTTTATTGGCAAAAGTGAGGGGAATCAAATCATCTTGCGGAAGAGATACCGAAATATCTTCAGCGGAAGCCAAAGGAACGGTCAGAGCAATTTTTTTGATGGGAATAGTCTTGTTTGCCATAGTGTGAGATGGCATACTCTTAAAAAACAGAGAGATATTTTTGTTGGGAATTTTAATTTCGGCATCAGAGGGTTTGGAGACACTGAAAAACTCCTTGTTTACGGTTAAAATTGTAAACAAGGACAAAACAAAGCTGCAAACAAATGTTTTTAAACTCGTTTTTCCCATTAAAAATAAACCCCTCTAAGGCTTTGATAATTCAATATGCGACTCTTGGCAAGCAGATATAATTTTATGCACAAACTTTGAAAAATATTTTTAAATTTCTTGACTCCGGAGTCCTTTGTTTGCCCTCTGCAGAGGCTTTAACACATCAATGACTTGCCTTCTGACATATTTGTTGTCTGTTCTTATTAGAGAAAAATTTACCTTTTCGCGCTAAAAATAAGGTGTTTAGGTTTATTTAACTTCTGTGAATTTTTTGTTACAGGAGAAAATATTGAGTAAATACAAAGGATTGATAATTTTTGGCATAGTCGTTTAGGGCTGGTAAAAATGTTAAAAATTAGCTATCCTATAAGAGTATAAGAAGTTTTGCTAAATAAATTGAAGGAGAAAGATTATGCGATTTTTAAAGAGAAATTTTTTGACTCTTTGCTGCCTGACTTTGTTGGTTGCAATGGGTATGTGCGGAGACGCTTGGGCTGATGGTGCCAGCTTGATGAGCACGGCGCAGAACAAAACCCGTAACGTCTTTGACAGTGTTAAAACCATTACCTTTATTCTTGGTGGTTTCGGTTTGGTCGGTATTGCGTTCCAAGCTATTATCGGTAAGGTAAAATGGACATGGTTTGCCGGCTTGGCTGTTGGTCTGGGTATCTTGGCTGCTGCCGGTTCAATCGTTGAATATGCTACTGGTACATCCGATGCCGGTTTGACAACGACTTTCGGTAATATTTAATCAGCATTTTAGCTGTTTAACCATAACTTAAGGGAGGGAACAATGGAAAATTCAAACAGACATATGCCATATGCCCTCCCTTTTGTTTATCTGAAAGCAGTTGTTGCGAATTATTTACAAAAGGGTGGGAATATGTTGTGCGTAAAATTAAAGAAATATATGTTTTTCTCAGTAGTGGTGTTTGCTGTTTCTTCAATTTTATTTGCAACAAACTCCTTTGCTGCGAACAGTGGATTGTTTAGTGATCTGACACAGCACGGAATTTTTATCTTTGGCGGAATGCGTGAAGTTATTTACGCCGTTTCGGGTTTTGGTATTGTAGCTATTGCCATCGGCGGATTCTTTGGAACCATAAACTGGAAATGGTTGAGTGCCATTATCATCGGCTTAGTGGTTATTGCGCTGACGGCCGGCATTATCAACTACATGGTTGATAGTGAGGTAATCACTGATGATCAGATTACCAATAGCCTGATTGATGCTAAATAATATTTTTAGAATAACAGAAACTATAATTATAGAGAATGAATTAAAACAAGGAGGCTGTTATGAGAAACGTATTAAAATTGATAAAATATTTATCATTAGCACTTTGTTTTGGTTTGTATCTCAATCTGTCCGCAACCTCCGCTGTGGCTCAGATACAGAATACTAATGGTACATTTTGGTCGGCTTCGAAACAAAAAAATGTTTCCTGGAATGAATTGACTCAAGATGAGCAACAGATGATTGCTCAATTGGCGACTATGGAAAATGCAACTGGAAAAGATAAAGTTAATGCAGCGGAACAAAAATTAAAAGAAGCCAAAGCATCTGGAGATGCAGCTAAAATACAAGAGGCCCAAGCTGCTTATGATAAAGCTGAGGCAGCATATAATGCAGCGTTAAAGGTTTATACAGAGCAAAGAGATCGAGAAGATAATAAACATGGTGCGAGTAGTGAGCAAGTAAGTGTAGCGGCTGATAACGCTTATAAAGCTGCTGAAAAAACGCAGGAAAAACAAGGGGAGTTAGATACAGCAGCTCAAAAATTAACTAGCGCATTAAAATCGGGTGATCAAGCGGCAATTGAGGCTGCGCGAGCAGAGTATGAAACAGCAAAAACAAATCTTAACACAGCTGAAAAGGTTCAGAAAGAGGCAGAAAAGGCCAAAAGTCAGGCACTGAAAGATAATAAAAAAAATTTGAATGCAATAAATAAAGAAACCAATAAAGAGCAAAAAGCTATAGAAAAAGAACAGAAAAATGCTGAAAAAGATATTAAAAAGCTTGAGGAGAAGTGCAATAGCAGTAAGGGATGTAGTCAAAAAGATCAAGAAAAATTAGCTAAAGCATATGCTAAACAACAAACTGCGCAAAATAATTTAGATGAAGCAAATGCAAAAGCTCATGCTCTAGATGTTGCAAAAAATCAGACAGATATAGAAAATGCATATAAAGAGACACAAACTGCGGAAGAAGCTGCGGAAAATGCCAATAATACCGCGGAGCAAGCTGCAAAAGATATTGCGGAAGCAACATCTAATGCGCCGCAAATGTGTAGTGCCAGTGAAATTCAGGGTAATGTTTTTCTGTTAATTGCCTGCAAGGCAACCACCACTTTGGCAGATTTGCGGATTATTGCTTATATTATTTCCGGTTTTGGTATGGTCGCCTTGGCTTATTCAGCTATTTTCGGAAAAATGAACTGGAAGCACTTGGCTAATATCGGGATTGGTCTGTTCCTTTTGTCTATGATGACACCGTTTATTGAATATTTTGTGTATGATGGCAAAAAAACACTTAAATTTGGTCAATATCTGCCGGCAGGATTTACTGATATTCAAGGCAGCGACGGGCAGGTTGAAGATTGTGGAAAATACAACGATGGAAAAGGAACGGCATCGTTATGTGAAGTTCTTGTAACGGCAGATGTTAAAAAGGAAAAATGGAGCTTGAAAGATCTCAAAGGGTCAATTCAAGCAGGTATGGATGCTGTTCGTAGTGCTAACAATATGGTTCAAGCAACTAAAAATACCGTATCCAACGTTAAAAACCAAGTATCTAATATGTCAAACGCAATTAAACATGGTGGTGGCGGATTGAATGGTGTCATTAACGGGGTCACCGCTGTGGCAGGGGGTGTCGGAAATATTGTTAATTCAGGTCAATTGCTGGCCAATAATATTGCAAGTAATGCCAGTAGTTTAACCAATAGCGTTCGAGATGCCGGTTCGACTAATCAAGACAGGGAAGCTCGTGCCAAACATCAAGAGCAGATGGATCTTTTGAGTCGGAAGTGCAGTGCCGGTAATTGTAGTGCTACAGAAAAAGAAGCACTGAGTCAATTACAGGAAATTGTGCAAAACGAAAAAGTCGGTTTTGATAAATGGATGGAAAATGATGGTTCCGGCGGCGGTGCGACAATTATGGCTGCTATAAACAAAGCCGGTGGCATGGCTGATGATACCCGCAATGTTGCATCAGCGGTAGCTAATGGAGCCCACGAGGGTCAGGCTATTGGTGGCGGCGGTTTTATGGGAACTATCCTGGGTATAGGTATGGGTGCCGGAACAGCTTTCACTGAAGGTATGGATGCTTTAGATAAAAACAAACAAAATGGTAATCTTGACTTTAGAAGCGCTGAAACCAAACGAGATCAGGCATATAAGCAGTCAGCTGATTATGTGACCAATAAGGTTGAACAAGATGGTAAAACCATTGAGAACCGCGGAGATGGTAGTACTAAAGTGACATATGCTGATGGTTCAACAACGATTACTAATAAAGATGGCTCTACGGTTGTAACCAAAGCAGATGGAACAACAACCACAAGAGATACAAACGGAAGAACAGTAACAACATATGCAAATGATTCAAAGAAGAAAGTTGTAGAAAATACTGACGGAACAAAAACCGTAACAGATTCGCAAGGAAATTCTATAACGTATAATGCAGTGGGACAGAAGGTCGATGTAAACCTGACTCAGGAGAATAAATATAAACGTCAAACAGCAGAAAGCAATCAAGACGCTTTGAGAGCGACCTCTCAAGCGACTGGAAGTAGCTCAAACGAAACATCAGGGGATCAGCCTCAGGCGGCTGAAGATAACTCAGACGGAACGTCAGGCTCTGCTAAATAAAACAAAAGGGTATCTTCGGATGCCCTTTTCCTTTGTTTTACTACGCGTTTGCATTTTTCATTGTTAGTGCTCCGGCCTTGTTTTGCCTCACCCGCTATTCGCTCCGGCCGTGCCTGTGTTAAGAGATTTTTCATAAAGAAAGAATATACTGAATCATAAGAAAGAGTCACTTCAAGATTCGTTTTGAGGTCGATTGTCGAGCAATAAGTAACAGGATGTTGTTATTTAAAGCTTTTTGTTGAAATGATGAGAGAATGCGCTAGAATCAAATAAATATCGGGGTTATCTGCCATGAGAGAAATGATTTTAAAAGCCGTCGCCAATCCTCCCAAGATTTTATGGGGGCCGTTTTTGCCGACACTTTTAAATCTGGGAATTCAGTTTCCGATAATGTTTATGTGCATGGGTATTTTCCAGATGAACCCGCTGATATTTATTGTTACTATTGTTGCCGCGCACGGTGTTATTGTGCTCTGGGGCGGTAAAGAACCTCACATTTCATCAATGATTCAGGCTTTCGGACAAGGCCGTCGGGTCAGTAATAACCTTTATAAAGAAAAGGGGAATAAATTTGCGCCCTGATTTTGACTTTTTTACAATCTTTGTACAGGGATTGTCGAGCATAGAAGTAATAGTCGCCGTTATCGGATTCGTTTCTGCTGCGGCTTTTGCCGGTTTGTGGGCAACAAAATTAGGACGGCTTATTCTTCCTCAGCCGCAAGAATCTCGAGTGGCTGACTTTTTACCTTTTAATAAGTTGATGGCAGACGGTATAACCATTCGCTGTTATAATGGTTCTTTTGCTCGTGTATTTAAAGTTGAAGGCGTGGATTTATCCTTTGTGACGGAAGAAAAAAGTCTTTCGATGATGGAAGCCCGAAAATCATGGATAGACTCAATGTCGGATCTGCAGATTGTCTGCCGAGTAATCACGTTGCGTGAACGAATTGAAATGGAAAGTGACAGCGGTGATTTTGGTATTCAGCTGCTGGAGCAGATTTCAATGACCTGGCGTAATAACCTTGACCGGGTTTACAGTAATGGGCACTATATTATCCTCTCGGTTGTAGACCGTCCGGAGGCATTAAAAGACTTAAACTATGCTTCACAGGCTTTACTGGCGACATTGAACGATTATGGCGTTAAGCCGATGTTTGAAACGGAAGACAGTGCGGCAGCGGATAGTCCGCTGGCGATTTTTTCCAAAATCTGCAGCCCGCTATCCAAACCGATGCCGAAAGTGCGGGGAGCAGAAGGTTACCAGTTGAATGAATTGTTGACCGCTGACCATATCCACTTTACCGGAGAAAAGGGATTAATAAAATTTTTCTCCGGAGACAAAGAGATGTTTGCCATTGTAATGGGTATTCGGAGTTCAGGGGACTATATGGATGAGGGGATGATAGCCTCTTTGCTTTCAATCGACTGCGAACTAACTCTGCTGCATAATGTCAAACCTATTTTTAAACCTCATGCCCGTGCTTTGCTTATGCAACAGCAGCGTATGGCAACGGTTACGAGCTTTTCTCCGGACGTGGTCAATCAATATAGTGAAGCTTTGTCTGCGATTGAAGACAGTGATGCCGACTATCAGGCCCTGACGGAATATGCCATGGATGTTATTATCCGTGGAGAAACGATGGAAGAAATTGAGTTTGGCGAGAGTGAAGTTCAGCGTATTTGCCGTTTGTTCAGTGTAACGCCTGTGCGCGAAGGGTGGATAGCACAAGCCGCATTTTTTAATCAGTTTCCGACCTATGATGCCTATCCGCGGACCTATCGTTACCTGTCCCGCGTTGTGGCAATGGCCATTTCTTTTGACAAACCGTCAGAAGGTTTGCCGAAAAGTGACTGGGGCCCGGGGGCAATTTCTATCTTCCGAACCACATCCGGCTCAGCTTATCGCTTCCAGTTCCATGTTTCTACAGAAGATTCTGCTGTGGCGCACTGTTGCATTATCGGGCCGACCGGACAAGGTAAAACCACATTGCTGACATTTTTGGCGGGACAGGCCATGCGCCACCATGATTTGAAAGTCTTTTTCTTCGACCGCCATCGCGGTGCTGAAATCTTTACCCGCGCTGTCCAGGGGGCATATGTTGGTTTTGACGGGGATGAGAAAAACGTTTCCTTGAACCCCTTTGACTGTCGCAATACGCCCAATAACCGCGCATTTCTCCGCCGCTGGCTGAAAGCGATTACCATGGTTGATGATGCGTTGTCCGAAAAAGAAATCGGCCGTGCGGTAACCACTGCTTTTGACTACCTGAAGCCTGAAGAACGTATTCTGAAAAACCTTTATAAAAGCTGTTTTTCTCCGACAGGCAGTATGCGTCGTGAACTGTTTCGCTGGATTAATCCGGATCAATACGGCAATATTTTTAATGCTGAAAACGATAGCTTGGACTTGGCCAGCAAACGCTTTATGGCTTTTGATTTTACCCATATTTTTGAAGATGAAACCTTGGCTCCGGCCGTAATCAGCTACATTATGCACCGAATTATGGCAGAAACCGGTGATACAGGTGTGCCCTCGCTGATTATGATTGATGAAACCGCGCCAATGTTAAAACACCCCATGTTCCGTGACTACTTTATTATCGGTCTGCAAGAAGGTCGTAAAAAACGTCAGGCTTATCTCTGTGCCTTCCAACAACCGAACATCATCGACCGCTTGGGTGTGGGTGAAGTTATCCGCGGTCAGTGTCAAACAGTCATCTTTTTCCGCAATCCGCAGGCCATGCCTGAAGATTATGCCAACTGGAATCTGACACAGCGGGAAGTTGATTTTATCTTTGGTAAAAGTTATCGCGATTTTCCTTATGCTATTCTGTTGTCTCGTCCGGCAACCGGTGAATCAGTGATTCTCGATGTCGATTTAAGCGGCTTGGGTCCCTATTTGAAACTCTACAATTCCGGTCGTAAAAATGTGCTGTTGGTTGAAGAGTTGATTAAGGAATATGGTGAAGAAAACTTTGTTACAAAATATTTAAATATTGGCTGATATACATATTAGCCGTTTATAAATGGCGCAATTTTTGGTATGATATAATAATACGGGCACTAGGCGTATGGAGGTTATAATGAGTATGTTAAATTATCATAAATTACCGGCTCTGCTTGGGCTGGGGTTGCTCATGTCTCTGTCTGCACCGGCACAAGCGCAGTGGCCGACATTGGATATCGCCGCCATTAAAGAAGGCATCCAATCCAAAATTGAACTCGTCAAACAATCCAAAATAGTAACACAAGCAACCGAACAGGCCGGAAAGTTAAACAGTGCCATTGGTGATGCTAAATCCTCCATGACCAAATTTGCCGGTGATAATATTGAAAAAGCCAAGAAAAAAGCTGAAAAGCTGAAAAAAGAGAAGGAACGCTTGGAAGAGAAAAAAGAAAAATTGGACAAGGCCAAAGAGAAAGCTGAAAAAGCCAAGCAAAAAGCTGAAAAAGCCCAAAAATTAATGAATGATGCCCAGAAGTTAAAAAATGACTCTTTGAAAAAAGTTAATGATGTCGGTTCTATGATAAATGATGCCAAACAAATGGCCGCCGATGTCAAATCAACCGCACAAGGGGCAATTGCCACAGCTCAATCAACAGTTAATGATGCCAAACAAATGGCTAATGATGCCCGTGCAACGGCAAAGGGAGCAATTTCTGATGCACGTTCAACAGTTAACGAGGCGCGAGAAACAGCTATTGGAACTGTAGGAGATATGCGTGCTCAGGTAAATGATGCTCGAGGAATGGTTGCCGGTGCTATTCCTGCAGAAATGCAACAACAGTACGTCATATCTGATGACAGCTTTGTTGATGACTATGTTGCAGACTATGAAGCCGGTATTAATTCCGATAGTAAGATTTATGAAGAAATTCCGGAAACTTATGGAAGTTTTAATCCTGCGTCGGAAATTTCTCTGAACAATGCAACGATTGAAAAATTACAGGCGTTGCAGTTGAGCGGGGATGAAATTCAAAATATCGCGGAACAGCCGTTAAGTGCCGGAATGATTGAAAAACTTCAAATGAGAGGTGCCGATACGGAAACAATTAATGCTATTTCGGCGCAAAAAGGTTTAATTTCCGAAGGTGATATAGATTCAAATGCTGAGTTGCCGCAACTTAAGAAGTTAGAAAAAATTACACCTGCGACAATTAATGAAAAATCCTTAAATCGTCAGGCTTTTGGCCGAGATAAAATAACAGCAGCCCAAAGCAAACTCGGAGAGTTGAAAGCAAGTATTGCTCAAAGTCAAGAGGCTGTAG
>CANDEX010000036.1 GCA_947383875.1 uncultured Azospirillum sp.
GCATTCCTATGGCGCGTTTGACAAATTCTACACAAGTAAAAAATGACAAAGGCGCGCATTTTAGCGGTGCTTCCGCAATATTAACCCGGCAAACAGTTACCCCTTTATGGTGTTGCAGATAGGAAGCAAAATCAAAATCTTTTGAATATTCATATAATGATGCGACAAACTGATTAGACATCGGGTTAAGTTCAAGCCAACGACCACTGTTATAAAAACGCAGCAAAATATAACAATGCCGAAATCCGGGCTTTAATAAGCGCAGCCACCACAAACTTGTATTGTCAGCAAATACAACGTAGCTTTCTGAATAAATGTCTGTCGGAAAAACATCAAACCGCATCAGATAATTCCTTTTTCCAACAAATAACTTTCCAAAACGCGCATTCCCTCATCCCAAAGCCTGATTTCGCTGCGTTTGGCGCGATGATTATAATACGGCGAGCATTCAAGATTTCCCCATTTTGTCATGGTACGCAGATGACGATTAGAAATCTGTCTGTTTATACGCATTTTTTTGATAATGCGGTAGATGTCTGCCACTTCACAATTTCTGAGTTTACCTTCATAATTATTGCAAGAGCGTATTCCTGCTCCTCTCGCCAGCAGGCAGCCGCAAAACCAAAACCAAACCTGCTCCACATTGTCAAACGGCTCATAATCTTCACGCATAGAATGTCTCTCCCCGCAGAATTTCTATTTTAACTAAATTTTAACAACAATTTCTTATACATTAGGTTGTAGGAAATTCAATATTTAAAAAGAATTGATTCCTAAAAATTTTTATTGTATATTACCTTTAAATGCTTCAAAATCACAGAAAACAAGGAGGAATGATGCAATACGAACAAGTATGGGATGCTGTTGATAAGTTGGCCAGACTACATGGCTTATCACCTTCAGGATTGGCAAAAAAAGCCGGGTTAGATGCCACAACTTTCAACAAAAGCAAACGAGTCCGTCCTGACGGCAAAAAAAGATGGCCATCATTAGACAGTATTAATAAAATTCTGACAGCTTGTAACGTCAGTTTTGAGCAATTCTACAGTCTGATTGACGGGGAATTACAGCCTGAATCGCTTAACGCCATACCTTTTCAGAAGTTTTCTCTGCTTGAAAACGGTATCACAATTGAAAATGACGAACCTCAGACAGATGGTTGGGAACGTAGAAATTTCCCGGCAACAGCGGCCGGTTTATACGGTATTGAGTTGGATATCAGTGACTATGAGCCACTTTACCGCAAAAATTCTACACTTATTGCGGCTAAGAATTCTGAAATATGCAAAGGAAACAGAATTGTCGTCTTCTGTCAAAACGGAGATATTTTGATTAGAGAATTTGCACACCGCACAGCAACAACTTTGGTATTGACGGATATTTTGGATAACCGTCAAACAACAGAAATAAATATTACTGATGTCGCTTTAGTCAGTCGTATTTGCTGGGTCAGCCAATAATGTCGGTCAATAAAATATATTTGCAATCATCAAGCGATATTCTGAACAGCTCAGAATTACGTTATGATTTTTTTATTGCCGAACCAACGCAATTAGAGGAAGAAGCTCTCAACAGGCTTTGTCGTCGTCAAGCAAATGAATTATGCAAAAAGCGTTTATCCTCTTCTCCTGCGATGGAAGCTTTGCTGCGTACATACAGAGATTATGCAATTATGACCAGAAAATAACAAAGGAGCAAGATTGTGAAATTCTTCAAAAAACTTATCAAAATCAAAGGTCGTGATAATCAGATTAATTCCCCTAAAATAAAAAGCAATCGTTTTTATGACCGCAGTCCGGTTAAAATTATCGGAAATAACAATATAATTGATATTCATCCGAATAATAAATTCTACAAGCTGGAACTAATTATCAGCGGCAACAATAATCATATAAGCATCGGCGAAGGCTGCTGGGGGTCACTTAAAATTATTATTAATACCGATGATACTGAAGTGCGAATCGGCCAAAATTGTGCTTTTCGAGGTTTGGAATGCGGATTATGGGAAGCCGGAAGCAGTCTGATTATCGGTGACGATGTCATGTCTGCCCGCGACAGCCGGATGTATGTTTCTGATTTTCATGCTATTGTAGACACGGAAACCATGGAAGCGATTAATCCGGGTAAGAATATTACTATCGGCAATCATGTCTGGATTGGTGAAAGAGCAATGATTTTAAAAAACAATAAAATTGCAGATGATGTGATTGTGGCAGCTGGATCAATTGTCACAAAAAATCTGGATGAAAGTCACACTATTTATGCCGGGAATCCAGCCAAGGCCGTCAAACACGGCGTCACGTGGTTTGAAGAAAAATATGACAGTTATCTTGCTCGCAAAGCGGATATTCAAGCTTAGCCGTTCAACGCAGCTAAGGCCTTTTCTATTTGAATGATGGCGTCTTGCGGCGGTAATGACAGATTGACAGATAATTTTTTGGACAGCCGACAACTGCGGCTGACTTCATTATAACGGCAGTAAGGTGTGGTAAAACTCAAGCCGTAAACGGCAGAATCATCAATTTGAATATCAATATTATGTTTACGGCAAAACTTGGCTTTTGCCGTATCCCATAATTCATCAGGCACTTTAAAACTACCATCGGGGAAATGGGTTACTTTCCCTTCGGCTGCATAATGGTCAAGAATCGTAAAAATCTCCGTATATTTGATTCCCCAAGCATTCAAAAAGCTTTCAATCGCTTTAGCAGGCCCTCCGGTAATAACATATATTTGGTGCCCGGAAGCTTCTGCATATTCGGTAAAATCTTTAAAATACGACGGACGACTGTTAATCACACCGTGGAAGTCCAAACCTATTTTCAGCGATTTTTTAATTTCCATCGTCATTTCCAAACAAAGAATTTAATTTTTCTTTTAATGAACTCGGACTAAGCGCAGACAAAGGATTAATGTCAATCTCGGCATCATCCAAATCTCCGGAAATGCTGTAATCCGCCGCAAATACCGTTCCGTCTTTGCCTGCCAATAAACTACCGACAACCGGTATTTTGCCAAGCATGGTGTTCAGGCTGTAAGCCGGTGCAATCACACCATGGAAATCAACCTCATCAAAACGACGATCATAGGTACCTTTAGCCGTAATTCCGACAACATCTCCAAAAGCTTTGGCATCTTTGAGTGTCAATTGACGGTGCTTATATTCAAACGGCGCGTCAAAGTGAGAGAATGTCATTCCCTCCCCCATCAGCAAGTCAACCATGCCGCTGAAAGAGGCAACAGTGAACAGCTTGGCAATTACCGGCGTATTATATATACTGAAATTACGGATTTTAGCATGACCGATAAATTCTTTTTGAGAATTTCTGCGAGCTTCGATACGAATATTACCGTGACGCATATTATCATATACACGCAAAACTTTCAGCGTGGCACCGGCATCATTACTGTCGACGGACAGTAAATACTCGTTATTGGGGCGCGGCACATATTCAAACTTTAGCGTTTTATGCTTATTGTTGTTAAAATTACCAATCATATGCACTTCCTGAATACCTACACCGTTTAATAATTTGGCAGAACCGGCAAAATTAGTCATTGGCACATGAGGATTGGTCCAAAGACTATTCACAGCAATAAAGATATCCGTATCCGGCGTATCTTCAAGCTCATCATCATCTTCATCCGGTTGTTTTATCAGAGTTTTACGATCAATTTTAATTTTCTCATCATTTTTCTCAAACAAAGGAGTCAAATCATAGGCTGTTCCGGAAATGTTGATTTTGACTTTCTTCTTTGGGTGTTGAATCAAATCAATTCGGGCTTTAGCTGATGTTCTCGGACCGGAGATATTATCAATATCCACTGTTTTCAGATTTCCATCTTTATCTAACTCGATTTTACCACCAAGTTTAAAGTCGTTTTTAAACAAGCTGAAACGCGGTATGGCCGAAAGCTTATTATCATATAAGGACAAAACGGCAGTCAGGTTTGCCGGCTCATTTATCGGTTTTTTAAAGCCGAGAAATGAAAAATCTACAGCCATTTTATTCAACTGTGCGTTAATGTTGACGGATGTTTTACGATCATCATATACCGTAATCTCAGAATCGACCAAAGCATATCCATCAACATAAGGCGGATTAAGCACAGCAGCATCAAAATTCATTTCCTTTTTCAAGGCATTATTAAATTTGAATGACAACTTATAGCGGCTGCGGTAATTTTTATCATCGAAATTCTCATTCCAAACTAACTTCAGCGGAATATTTTCCAACATCACATCTCCGGTCAGAGATAAACCTTTATTACTAACATCCAGCTTCAGTTCTTCAGCTGAGACATCTTTATCCTCAAAAATATCAGGGAATCTTACGTCGCTCAAATCAGCTTTGACATCAACCATTACTTCTTCCGGAGTCAGGTCATTTTTTATTTCAAGATTAAGTTTTAATTTGGTTCGGGCGTTTCCTTTAATGGCATCAGGCTTTAATCCCATTTCGGAAGTGTATCCCAAAGGCGGATGATCAAGCTGGCGTAACGCATCAGCAACGGAAGACTCCAAATCCAGTTCAATATCGGCAAAATTGTTATATTTATCCAAATCATAAAGATTAACATAACCGCCAGTCAGCACAACCCCTTCGGATACCCCTTTATCAACGTCTATTCTGATATTGTTTTTACTGAAATGTGCCTGTCCGTATAAGTCTGTAATATCAGGCATTCCTTGCAGATAATTCAAATTCGTTCCGCTGATATTACCCTTACCTTCTAATGTCGTTAATCCAAAAGATTTGCTCGCTTTATCCCAGCCAAAGTCAAAAACAAAACCGGCCTTTTTTATTTGCCCGCCGTGGATACTGTCTTTACACCAACTCCATGCATCGTCTGAAAGATAACGAGGCCAGTATTTGTAGAGGTCATCAAAATTCATTTCATCAACCCCTGCGGATAATTTGATGTTCAATTTCTCCAGAGAATCTTCCAGCAGAAAATGTTTGAAACCAGACACTTCCAACCCCAGTTTAGCTTTCTGACTGCCCAAATCAAAATCTGCATTATTTATTTTAAGGTTATTCAGACCGCCATTGATGGCTCCCTCCAGCAAAAAGGCGGAAATATTATAATTATAGGCTTCGTTATCATTAAAAATAATATTCCCCCGGCCGCCTTCAAATTGAAAATCAATCTTCTCAAAAGCCGTATCCACGCTTTTCATTATATCATCTTTATGCTTAATCACTTCATTGAAATCAATCAATGTTGCCACGCGGCCATTAAGCGGCAAATTAATTTTATAAAAATTACTGCGGCTTTGCTTATCTAAAAAGGTTTCAACCAAAGCATTGGGAATTAAATCAGAAAAATAAAATTCCAACGCCAATTTGTTATTAAGCATTCGATATTCGGCTTCAAGCCCGACAGAAGCCATTTGCTCGCCCATTTTCATTAAGGCACTAATGTCGGTGGAGATATTGGTCAGATTACGCTCCATATGATAATTCACATCGGAAAAAGCCCATTTTCGTCCTAAATCCACTTCATGGAGCTCAACTTCGGCATTTTTAATAGAGATTTCGTTAATGTAGCTTTCGGGATAAAAATTATCATCAGAATTGAAACGATCGATAAAATCTTCAAAAACATCAAAGTAATAAGCTATTTTTTTCTTGTTGACTTCAGAGGTGTCATTCTTATCCACGCCATAAGTATTGAATATGTAAACCGTCGGCTGGTTGACTGTCATTGAGCTTGGAGCAATAACGCCTCGCAGCAGAGCTTTTATACTGAATGAAACTGATGTTTTTGGGGCATTAACAATAAAACTATCATCATTTTTACGGTACACAACATTATTGGCAATAATTTTTACCGGCTGGATGGAGCGAACCAATTCGATATTTACCGAATCGACACTCACCTGATATTCCGCATCATCATGATTAAGTGCGCGAATGATATAAGGCTTTAAAAACGGCAGCTCAATCGGCCCGCGGTATAGCTGCCAAATAAATAGCAGCAGCAGGCTCAGAAAAACCACGCCGATATAATCGATTACCTTTTGGGTAACATATAATCTAGTCGAGACTTTCTTCATCCAGCGTCAACCATCCGTTTTCGTTTGCGTTCATCCAATCTAAAATATCTAAGTCATTGCGGAAATTATATAAATTGCTGTGTTTACCGTTAGCATAAACAATTATCTTCTTCGGTTCAGGAGCATAGTTATACAGATTTTGCGCCAAATCAACAGGCACGGTCGTATCAATACTCCCTCCCATAATTAAAATCGGAGATTGGACATCCTCTATCATGCTCAGGTTGTCATATTTATCACGCATCAGCAATTCAAAAGGCATGGGAACAGGCACAATCATTTTAGCCACATTCAGCAGGCTGTCAAAAGGCACTTCAAGAATTAGACCCGCAAAAGGTTGTTTTTTTTGCTTTTGCAAACGATAAACAGAGTTCACGGCCATATGTGATCCTAGCGACATTCCATAAATATAAATATCTTGATTCTGGTAGCCTTGGGAATACAAATATTCAACGGCAGCGATGGCATCCGCTTCCAAATTAGCCTGAGTTATCCATCCTTTGATACCGCCAAAACCGCGATATTCGGGCAAAAGAGTTCCATAACCGAGATCTGCAAATGTTTTGAGCTTATAATAAAATTCCTCAATATTATAAGAGTTGCCATGCATAAAAACGATAACTTTATTCTGTCCGTTACGCGGTTTGGTATACCAAGCCAAGAGGTGCGTACCGTCTTTGGAATTATAGGTGACTTCCCGCGCTTTATAACCATAACGATGAGCGTTATTTATATCCGAACGGACGGAAGACGGGGCATAGAAAAACAATTGCGGATAAACAAATATCAAAATACAGATCAGCAAATATACGGCACCAACGGCAATCAATATCCAATGTAATGCTTTTTTCAATAATTCCATTATGCACCTACTTTACCGGCTAAAGCGGCAGATAAAAACAAGTCAATATCTCCATCGAGTACGGCTTTGGTATCAGATGTTTCAGCTTCCGTCCGCAAATCTTTAACCATCTTATAAGGTTGCAGGACGTATGAACGAATCTGATTTCCCCATCCGTTATCCCCCTGTGAATCGCGTATTCCCTGTGCTTCGGCTTCTCTTTTTTGCAATTCAATATCATAGAGACGCGCTTTCAACATTTTCCAGGCAGCTTCTCTGTTTTGAAATTGCGAACGCTGCGTTTGGCAGGAAACAACTATTCCCGTCGGCAGGTGAGTAATACGCACTGCCGAATCGGTCTTGTTAATATGCTGACCTCCGGCACCTGATGCCCGGTAGGTATCTATACGGCAATCAGATTCGTTAATTTCAATGTTTATTTCATCATCAATTACCGGATAAACCCAAACGGAAGCAAAGCTGGTATGACGCCGCGCATTGCTGTCAAAAGGTGAAATCCGCACCAAACGGTGCACGCCGCTTTCTGATTTAAGCCAGCCATATGCATTATGCCCGCTAATTTTAACGGTCGCTGATTTCAAACCGGCCACATCGCCTTCAGTTTCTTCCACATATTCTACTTTGTAACTGTGGCTTTCTGCCCAGCGCGTATACATTCTGAGCAACATTTCAGCCCAGTCTTGCGCCTCTGTTCCGCCACTGCCGGAATGAACCTCCAGAAACGCATCATTGGCATCCACCTCGCCCGATAACAGAGCTTCAAGCTCTCCGCGTTTGGTTTGATCTTTTAATAGTGACAACTGCTCCATACATTCGGCAACAACAGCTTCGTCCTTTTCATCTTCGGCCATTTCCGCCAGACCGGTTAAATCATCCAGAGACGTCTGCATTTCCTGAAAATTATGCAGATTTGTTTCCAGTGTGTTTTTTTCAGTCATCAGTTTTTGAGCCTGCGCCGCATCATTCCATAAATTGGGATCAGCACTCAGAGCTGTCAATTCATCCAGACGAATAAGGGCGTTGTCATAGTCAAAGAGACCTCCTCAGCAGTGCAAGAGACTGCTTAATCTCATCAATAAGTTCATTTAATTCGGCGCGCATGGCTTCTCCTTAATATTCGGTTCCGAGCTGGAAGTCATTATCTTCATCAACTCCAAATACTTTTGCGGTATCTTCTAACGAATGGGCCGGTTTGCTTTCTTCTCCGATAATCCGCTGTTTATTCCTATTAAAATCGAAATCCGGTTTCAGAGCTTCAAAAATAACAGACGTATCCGACGGGGTTGCCGGTTTTCCGGTTTTATTGTTGATGCGCACCAACTTAATCCCCTTGGGAATACGGAACGGAATATCCGGTTGATTTTTAAGAGCTTCTTCCATGAAACTATAGAAAACAGGCAAAGCGGCCGAAGCACCGGTCTCTCGACGGCCAAGCGTTCTGGGTTCATCAAAACCGATATAAGTTCCAACAACCAAATCCGGAGAAAAGCCCATAAACCAAGCATCTTTATTTTCATTCGTTGTTCCTGTTTTACCGGCCAAATGACGATTTAACCAGCGCAGACGAGCTCCGGTACCGCGTTGAGCAACACCTTCAAGAATCGATGTCATCTGATAAGCAGACAACGGATCGACGATTTGTTCACGACTGTCAGACAACTGCGGAATATTCTGATTTTCCCATTTATCAGCGTTGCAATCAGGGCACTCACGGTGGTCGCGCTTATAAATAGTTTTACCATTACGGTCTTGTATTCTCTCAATAAAATAAGGTTCAACTTTTTTACCGCCGTTGACCAACACTGAATACGCACTGGCCATGTCAATCAAACGCGTATCTCCAGCACCGAGAGACATCGAGAGAAGTTTGGGCAGATTTTTATTAACGCCAATACGACGAGACATTTCAGAGACTTTCTCCATACCGACATCCTGCGCTAAACGCACGGTCATCAGATTTCTGGACTTCTCAATCCCTTCACGGAGTGTCATCAACCCGTAAAATTTCTTGGAATAGTTTTCAGGTTTCCAGCGTTTCTGCCCGGCTCCCTGATCAAGCACAAAAGGTGCATCCAGAATCAAATCTGTCGGAGAATAACCATTCTCAAGTGCTGTCAAATACACAAAAGGTTTAAATGAAGAACCTGTCTGGCGATAAGCCTGAGTAGCGCGATTAAACTGAGACTTCGCAAAAGAATAACCGCCAACCACGGCTAATACCTTACCGGTATGAGGATCCATTACAATCAGAGAGCCTTCAACATTCGGCAGTTGCCGCAGCTGATATGCATTGGCCGTCAGTTTTTTCGAAGCAATATCTTTTTCAGAAGCCGGTTCGGCAAAGATAATATCGCCTTCGTTGAGAACTTCCGATACAGAATGAGGAGCTGCCCCTACTTCCTGTTTTCCGAGAGATTTACGCGCCCAAGACAACAATGTCAACGGGATGACACCCTGCTGGCCGTCTTCGGTTTCAATAACGGCTTCATCATTATTGACCCGCAGTACAATTGCTTTTTTCCACTCAGGTTCAGCTCCTGCCGGAACTTTAGCTTTTTGGAGTTCATCCTTGTAATCGGAAGTTAACGGAATATTGCCAAGCGCGCCGCGCCAGCCGTGTCTGAGATCATAATTTTTTAATTCCCGGTGAAAAACCCGTGATGCAATTTCCTGTAATTTCGGATCAAGCGTGGTTCGCACGATTAACCCGCCCTCATACAACGCATCCTCGCCGAATTTGGCACTGATTTCACGTCGGACTTCCTCGCTGAAATATTGCGCATGCTTAACAAAACCAGCATTACGTTCAACTGTTGTCAGCGGTTTTTGTTTAGCGGCCTCTGCTTCATCCGGATTAACATATCCGTCTTCCACCATACGGTCGATGACCCAGTTGCGACGACCGACAGCAGCTTCATATTTGGTCTTGGGATTATAGTTATTCGGCCCCTTCGGTAAAGCAGCCAGATAAGCCGTTTCCTCTAAGGTCAGCTCACTCAGCGGCTTACCGAAATAATTTAATGCGGCTGCGGCAACACCGTAAGAACGATTACCGAGATAAATTTCATTCAAGTACAGCTCAAGAATATGATCTTTGGAAAAAGCCTGTTCTATGCGGGTCGCCAAAATAGCCTCTTTGATTTTACGAACATAAGAAAGCTCCGAACTCAATAAGAAGTTTTTAGCCACCTGCTGAGTAATGGTTGAAGCACCAGCCGGACGACGACCTGTTCCGATATTTTTCAGATTACCCAATATTGCTCGAACAACACCGACAAAATCTATCCCCGCATGAGAATAGAATTTTTTATCTTCGGCAGCAATAAACGCATTTTTCACACGATCGGGAATTTTATCGACAGGTAAGAAAATTCTTTTTTCCGCAGCATATTCCATCAACAGCTGACCGTCACCGGCAAAGAGACGGGTTGTCACTGCCGGTTCATATTTTTCGAGCTGATGATAATCAGGAAGTTCCCCGGCATACTGCCATAAAGAGGTAATAATCACTACCACGGCAATGACGGCAAAGAAAAAAAACGTACTAAGCAAGGACGAGAGGGTTTTAAACATCTGCTATTCCACTAAATTAAATAACTTTAAAATATTGACTTCAATCTATTACAATTTCTTAAAATTGCAAAAGAAAAATAGCGTTTTCCAGCTTAAAAATCCATGAAAAAAACACTGTAAAGAAGACAACGTTGCTAAAAAACGGAAGCATGCTGCATATTATCAAAATATTTTTCAACTGCTTTGCTGGCTGAAACCGCTAATTTTCGACGATAATCTTTTTGTTTAAGCAGGCGTTCTTCCGTGCGATTGGACAAATACCCCAACTCCAGCAGGACAGACGGAACATCCGGTGCCTTAAGAACCGCAAAACCGGCAAAACGATGGGTATTATCCCGCAATTTAACCGACTTGCGCATCTCCTGCACCATAAAGGAGGCGAATTCAGACGACCGATTCATTGTTTCACGCTGAGCCAAGTTAATTAAAATATCAGAAACTTCTTTTGAATGTTCAAGTAAATTCAACCCGGCCACGACATCCGCCTTATTTTCCCGTTCAGCCAATGCGGCAGCCTCTTTATCTGATGCTGTTTCAGACAGGGTATAAACAGACAACCCAGTTGCACTGCGATTAACCGCACTGTCGGCATGAATCGACATAAACAAATCAGCATTATATTTACGGGCAATTTTAACACGATCACGCAACGGAATAAATATATCCGTACTGCGGGTCAGGTGAACCTTGTAACCTTCTTTTTCCAAAATAACTTTCAGCTCTTTTGCCATTGCCAAAGTAATATTTTTTTCATACACGCCGGAATAACCGATAGCACCGGGATCTTTTCCGCCGTGTCCGGGATCCAGCACCACAATTTTCTTACGACTGCTTTTCACGGCTTTAGATGAAGATTTTGATGCAGAAGAAGAATAACTCCCAGCAAATGAATTCTCATTACTCAAAGCATATTTGCTACCGATTTTAGAGGCAAACTCACGTTCGGAAGCTATCGCAACATCCACAACAAAACGCCAGCCGAAATTACTTTGCGGAGCTAACATAAATGCTTTTTTGACAATTGCCGGTTTTTGCAAATCAAACACTATCCGCGTGCCGTTTACACCGGTATTCCCCAATCTGGTTTTAGAGACTAAATTGTTTTTATCAGCCGTTTTTTCAATTTTTGAAGAAACCGGAACATTAAAGACATCAACGACCAAGCGGCGCGGTTCGCTTAAAAGAAAAACTTTATAATCAAACTTACGGTCGGCATCAAACACGATACGGACGCTTCCTACGCCCTGCCCAATCCGCATAGCAGATATCCCAGAAGCTCCGGCTTCGGTTGAAAACAGAAAAGCACAGAGACACACCGCAACAGTCAAACTGCGCAGAATGGCCTTTTGAAAACCGTTTGTCATATACCGCCAAAAGTTTCTCATTAACAAATCCGTAAAATTGTACAATTTAAAATATTATAGGCAAATACTTCTTACCAATAGGTTAAAAACACAAAATTATATCCTGCGCAAGATAAACTTTCGGCTGTTGTATTTTCTCAGGATAAAAAAATTCAGCTCAACCAAAAAAATAATATTGTGTTTTAAATCAAATCGTATATTCTTGGTACAGCCATGTGTTTTTCATGTGCCGGGAACAGGTCTTTACCTACAATGATTACGCAGATAATGCAAGGTTTGTTTCGTCTGGCACCGCCGTCTGTTCATAGCGAAAGATGTGCATACACTGGTTAAAAAAGATTTTTACTGGACGGTTTCACGTCCCCGGCCGAAATAATAAACGAACCAACTAAGTGCCCGGGACACATAGAGAGATTTTATATAAACAGAGTAAGACCCGCAGCTAACAGGTCTGAAGACTAACGGATACAAAAGAGTGCGCATCGCCCCACGGCTGATTAAGTGCTTAGAGACATATAGCTTTCGTTGATTCCTCTCCAGCATCGTGACAATAGTGCCGCAGGTTTTCCTGCGTGGAACGGAGAATTATATTTATGACTAAAAGAATGCTGATTGATGACACCCGCCCTGAAGAAACACGCGTTGTCATCGTAAACGGAAACAAAGTTGAAGACGTTGAATTCGAATCTGCCAACCGTAAACAAATTAAAGGCAATATCTATTTAGCCAAAGTTATGCGTGTTGAGCCGTCGCTGCAAGCCGCCTTTGTTGATTACGGCGGGAATAAACACGGTTTTCTGGCTTTCGGAGAAATTCATCCGGACTATTATAATGTGTCTGAGGAAGAATTGGCTGCCATTGACAAAGAAGTTGATGATATTATTGAAGCCAAGAAACAGATGATTAAAGAGCGCGAAGCCGAACGCGAAAGACACCGCGCCGAAAAAGCCGCTCTCTATGCCGCAAGAGAAGAAGAACGCAAAGCACGAGAAGCAGCCGAAGCTGAAGCCAAAGCAGCGGAAGAAGCTGAAGTAAAGGAAGAGATTTCAGAAGCCGCCGCTGTCGACACTCACGAACCGTCTGCTTCCGAAGTATCAGAAATTTCGGCAGAAGCGGAAACAGCCACGGAAACGGAAACTGAAACAACCGCTCCCAATGAGAACAACGAAGACACTCAAGATAATCATAAACACCCCCGGAAAAAAAGAATCCTGAAAAAAAGAGCGCGCAAGGCTCAGGCGGCTCCTAAGGGAGATGTTCAAAACGAACAGGATAATTCTGAAGTCCCGACATCTGAAATCCCGACAGAAGAAAAACTGACCGTTATGGCAGAAGACAGCGTGCCTTCCGAAGAGACTGTTTCAGAAGATGTTGATGCTCTGCCCAAATCAGCCACCTATCACAATATGGCTGAGGAAGACATCACTGAAGATGATGAAGACATGGACGAGGACAGTGAATGTGATTTCGAAATCCAGCGGAAACTGATGAAAATCCGTAAGCTGTTTCACCGCAGCAAAATTCAGGATGTCATTAAGGAAGGACAGGTCTTACTGGTTCAAGTTGTTAAGGAAGAACGCGGCAATAAAGGCGCGGCACTGACAACCTATTTGTCTTTGGCCGGACGTTATTGTGTTTTAATGCCCAACCGCATTAAAAGCGGCGGCGTTTCCCGCAAGATTACCAATGTTTCCGATAGAAAACGCTTAAAGAATATCGTTAAGGAATTGCCGTTAAACAATGAAATGTCAATGATTGTTCGTACGGCAGGTGAAGAAAAAACCAAGGCAGATATTGTTCGCGACTATAATTATCTTATCCGCAGTTGGAATCAAATTCGCACTTCTGCACTCAGCACCAAAGCTCCGGCTCTGATACACGAAGAAGGAAACCTTATTCGCCGCGCTCTGCGAGATATGTACACTAAAGACATTTCCGAAATTATTGTTGACGGAGATCAAGCTTATAAATCTGCGCGTGAATTTGTTAAAATCCTGTCACCGCATAATTTGAAAAAGATCAAAGAAAACAGAAGGGGCGAACTCCCGCTGTTCCAAAGATTTCAGGTAGAGGCTCAACTGGATAAACTACATGACACTAATGTTCAGTTAGAATCCGGGGGCTATTTGGTTATAAATCCGACTGAAGCTCTGGTATCCATTGATGTCAACTCCGGTCGCGCAACCAAAGAAAAAGATTTGGAAGAAACAGCTTTAAAAACCAATCTGGAAGCAGCTGATGAAATCGCCAAACAATTACGGATGCGTAATCTGGCGGGACTGGTGGTTGTTGACTTTATTGACATGGAAGAGCCAAAGAACAATCTGGCGGTTGAAAAACGCATGAAAGAAGCCATGAAAAAAGATCGCGCCCGGATTCAAATTGCCAAAATGAGTTGTTTCGGTCTGCTGGAAATTTCTCGTCAACGGATGCATTCCTCTTTCTTTGAAAGCAATTATCAGGTTTGTCCGCATTGCCACGGAAAAGGTATTGTCCGTACAATCGAATCCGGTGCCGTTTTTGCATTGCGTTGCATTGAAGAAGAAGGCATTAAAAACCGTTGCTCAAAAATTAATCTCTTTTTGCCCAGCGAATTTGCTATTTATCTGTTAAACCAAAAACGGAAATGTCTGAGCGATTTAGAACAGCGTTATCATATGGAAGTCGTTATCTGTGCGGATGATTCGATAAAAAATATTGCTGATTATCGAATCGAACGGATTAAAGCAGTTAAGCCTCAACCGGAAGAAAACAAAGAAGCCGCTCCGGCAACCGAAGAAAACAGCAAAGACCGCAGCAATCGTAAGCAACGTGAGCAAAATCGGCGTGAAAACCGTAAATCACGCGAAGCAGCCAAAGAAGAAATCGTTGTTGAAAATGTGATGCAAGAAGAGCCTGCCTCTGATGCGGCAATTAAAGAAACTGAGGAAGCAGAGGGACAACAGGACGAATTGCATGATAACAATACTCGTTCTTCCGGGCGTCGCCGTGACCGTCGTAATCGCTTTGATCGCCGTAACCGTAATCGTGATCGGCATAATCGTCGCAATAGAGACAATGGCGGCAGTGAAACCGGCGAACACAATACTTTTGAAAACAAGAAAGAAAAAAGCGAAGCTATTATCTTGTATAACAGCCATGAAGATATTAAATCTCCGG
>CANDEX010000037.1 GCA_947383875.1 uncultured Azospirillum sp.
GTTCTATTTTGATTTTGCAGTTGTAAAATCCGGCGAGATAACTGAGCATTCCCCAATGAATATACGCCTTACCGCTTTCTACTTGGTCAAAATAATGCGGCGAAACATTGACTTTCATCGCCAGCTCGTCAAGCGTCATCTTTTGCGATAACCGCCGCTCATAAAACTGCCGCCCTAAATGCGCAAAGGTTTCCTGATTATTTTTTCTGATTTGTTTTTTGGTTAACATTTCCAACTCCATTTTTGTTTTGCATACCATTAACCGCATTGCGAAAACGGATGATGACATGAGGTTAAAACAAAACCCCGCTTCAAAACGAAGCGGGGGGAGTTCGAAACTGTAACAGAACAGTCCGGGTTATTCGCGCATAGCCTTATTTCCCCGGCTCCCCTCAAAAGGAGTCGTTCTTTTCTGTTAGGAGTTTCGATACTCCACAGCCCGTCTCCGGGCTGCGAGAATAATTGTAAGGTAAAATAGTTAATTTGCAATGAAAAAACACACCCCTCGGGGCATCGAGCTTATTCATTTCCGTGATTACTTAATCACACGGTCCTCGCGATGACAGTTCAGAAAAAAGAAATCTCCGGCTTGCGGAGATTCTTAAAGGGGAACTTTACCAAGGAATATCTGTTCCTTGAATACATTTTCGGCTATCCTGGCGGCAGGTTTCTGTACGGTTTAAATCATGCATAGCATGGCGTTTGGGGTTAAATTCACCAGCCTCGACACAAGCTGCCAACACACATACCGCAACAAAGATTAAAACTTTTTTCATTTTGATTTCCTTTTAGAAAAAAGAGCGGAGCCCAAAATAAACCATCAAAATAATCAGCAGACGCGCAATCCGGCTCAGCCACGGACTGCGCTCATAACGCGCACCACTGCGCCAAACGGCAAAAACCATCGAAATTGAATAAGCCACAAACAAGCACAAACTGGTCAGATAGCACACGGTGTAAACAACTATTGATGTATCCATGGTCAGCGGATTAAAATATGTGGTATAGTATTTATAAATGCTGATGCCGGATAACAGCGGAGCCAACAGCGCGCCAAACATTTTTACAATCAGCAGTCCGGCCAGAATTCCGAAGACACCGAATTTCCAAAAGGTTTCTTTGAGACCGAACTCGCCGGCAATTAATTTTTTATACATAAAAAATCCCGCTTTCAGATAGTAAATTTCTTGTTTTGATATTGCGCCATTTTTGTGCCGTAAGCAAGTTAATTATGCAAGTTTTTAGCAGTTAGCAACATTGACAGCTAAACCGCCCAAAGAAGTTTCTTTATATTTATTATGCATATCCTGCCCGGTGTCAAACATGGTTTTAATGACACTATCTAACGAAACAACGTGTTGCCCCGTGCCGCGCAAAGCCAAACGCGCAGAATTCACGGCTTTTATAGCTCCCATAGCATTGCGCTCAATGCATGGCACCTGCACCAAACCGCTCAAAGGATCGCAAGTCAGCCCAAGATTATGTTCCATGGCAATTTCTGCAGCATTTTCTATTTGCTTATTGCTGCCGCCCATTGCTGCAACCAAGCCGGCTGCGGCCATAGAACAAGCCACGCCGACTTCCCCTTGACAACCGACTTCGGCTCCGGAAATGGAGGCATTTGTTCGATACAAACTACATACCGCAGAGGCTGTCAGCAAAAAGATTTTGATACCCTCTTCTACGGAATAAGGTGAGCGAACATGAGCAAAGCGTTCATAATAACGTATTACCGCCGGAATAATTCCGGCAGACCCCATGGTGGGGGCTGTCACAACCTGACCGCCACAAGCATTTTCTTCAGCGACGGCAAATCCCCAGAGATTAATCCAATCAATCATATCCAGAGGATCAAATTCATTATGCACAAATTTTTCCTCAAGCCGTCGGTAAAGTTTATTGGCGCGACGTTCAATGTTTAATCCGCCCGGTAGAACGCCATCAGCTTTCATACCACGCTCCAAAGAATGCTGCATTACGCGATTGATTTTTTTGATACCGGCCTCAACATCTTCCGCCGAACGCAATGCACATTCATTGGCAAAAACCAACTCGGAAATAGTGAGATTATGTTTTTCACATAATGTTATCAGCTGGTTACAACTGTTAAAATCATATGGAACGTTATACGGTTCGCGCTCACTGCGTGTGGCCATTTCGTCCTGGCGGGCAACCGTACCGCCGCCAACCGAAAAATAAACTTCATTGGAGAGCTGATTGCCTTCTGCATCATAAGCTTTAAATCGCATTCCGTTGGAATGTTCGGGCAGAAAAATTTCTTTTTCAAAAATAACATTTTTATCTAAATCAAACGGAATGGCACGTTCCTGCCCGAGGTGCAGCATTTTATCCCGCTCCACAGCATTAACATAAGGCACTTCCGGATCAATGGCTTCGGCTTCTAACCCCATTAAACCATAGACTATTGCTTTTACGGTACCGTGACCAAAACCGGTCAGTGCCAAAGAACCATATAACACAACATCTATTTTGGCGATATTTTCAAACAGGTTTTGTTCGTGCAGGCTGTCCAGCCAACGTTTAGCGGCCCGCATCGGACCGACAGTATGTGAACTCGACGGGCCAACCCCTATCGAAAAAATCTCAAAAAAGCTGTAGTACATTTCTAAAAATTATCCTCAATCCATATATAGTTTTTGACACCCAGTTCATTTTGAACTTTGGCAATGTATTGAGACTCTTTACCCCAATTGGTGTATTTATCAATAAAAGCTTTGGCTTTTTCCGATGATTTCGACAACTGAACATCAATGGTCTCTTTGAGCATGGCGTAAACCACATCATGAAACTTATCAAAATTGATATGCAATTTATGCTCTTCATCAAACCAGAAAGCTCCGTTATCATGCAGGAAGTTAAAATGTATCAACTCACCGACACGATGCGCTTCCAACGGCTGAGCCTTTAAAAACAGTCGATAGGCGACCCAAGTGGTATAAATCTTTTTCAAAGTCTCCTCATCAATAACACCGGCTTTAACATATTCCGGCATAAACGCGATGGAAACAACGTCTGCTTTCTCCTCCTCAACAGTGCTTTTATACAATCCCATCGCGCGCTGATATTCATTATCCGGCCCTAAGGAATGGCCGTTTTCATGGCCGATAACAAATAAATGATCTGCTTCCAAATCAAAATATTTATGCAATTCCGGCGCGACTAAGCGTTCCAACAGCTTTTGGTTCCGTTCAGGATCCCCGCTCATACGCACCTGACGGTGATAAGCATTGCGACGGCCACCGCCGGTTTTAATCGCCAGCTTATCATTATTCGGCAGATTTTGCGCCGTCGTTATTGCGCCGCGGCATTGAGCATAATCTCCCGTCAAGGCAACGACATCCACGTCCACCATCGTTTGTTTTAATTCTCCGGCATCAGAGACAGATTGGTGATAGGTATCGGCATAAGGCATTAATTTGGCTAATTCGGGCATATGCGCTTTAAATTTAAGAATTAAATCAGTACCTTCTTTATTGATAATACCGACTCGAACACCCAGCATATCTTTGGGATTGACCTCAATCTGATTGTCATTCAGCAACGTCATTAATTCCGGATTATCATAAACCGTCGGGGTCAGTTCATCATCATAACTTTCACGTCCCAATGTAAATTCCAACTGATTATTATTTTGCAAAACAGCCCAATGCTTATCCGCCAGCATATCCATATCTTCATTGTTTTGCAGCAGTGCCTGTGCCTGCCATCCGAGATAATCTTTAAAATCTTCATCTGTGGTATAGTGCGCAGCCACTTCAATTTCGTTGGCTGCACGGGAAAAAGCATCTTTGAAATATTCGGTATAGTCAATCGCTTTCAGGTTATTTCCATCGCGACGAACCATTGTCCGAACACTCAAAATATTCTTAACCTCGTTTATTTTTCCTTCTTTAATCATCCGAATCAAAATATCGTGAAATTCTTTAACATCCAAATCAGACGGGTAAAAATTACGTCCTTTGGAGCCTTTTATTCCTTTGAAAATTTCTACCGGTTCTAAATCAAGGCCATTATGACCTTCCACGCCATGGAAAGAAGTAAACAGTTTGAGTGCTTTCGCGGCATGGGTACTGTTTTGAGCGGCTTCTTCCAAAGCTTTTTTCATCGGCAGATTCATCTCATGATCTTGCTCCATGGCCACATCATCAAAAATTTTGGCAGCGGCCACCAAATGCTGCAAAGCTTTTTTATTCCCCTCGGTTAAATTCCGGTATCCTTCAGAATCTTTAGATACAAGTTTAACTTCTCGCATTCTGTTATTGATAATATCATCCAGCTGTTCTTCACTCAGATTCAGTTCATATCCGTTAATTTTCATCACTTTTTATCTCCACGGTTCTAAAACGATAAACTTTAATATTATTTGACCAAAAGCTGGGATTCATTCCGGCTTTGATTTTTAAATTTTTCATGAATTCGGTTTTATTCGGCAGTTCTTCCCAGACTGAGGGTAAAAACAATCCTTGACGATCACCGTCGCGAATAATAATTCCATCCCTACCGGCTTGTATGCGGTTCATCAAATCGGCTTCATCCTGATAATACACTTGCTCTAATCCGGTTAAAAGCGATACGGAGAAACTGAGTGAGGGAAGCTCTGCTTCACTCAGAGGGGAAAATCGATTATCCTCCATTGCTGCGCGATAAGCATTCTCTGCAATGTCATGAGCAACCGCCACATGAGGCACTATGGTTCCGATACAACCGCGCAAATCCTTGTTTTTTTTCAAGGTTACAAAAGAGGCTCCCTTATCAAACAATTCATCCGCATAGTCTTTGCGGGACGGCGAATAATGTTTGCTCTCCATAACGGCTTCTGTCAATGTGCGGGATACAATTTGTAAAATTTCATCTCTGTAGGTCTCGGCAAATAAACGCAAATTTTCTGTTTCTCTATCCAACGGAGGCAATGTTTCATCCTGCGGCAGATTATCTTCATTACCGAAACTCCACGCGCCATAGCCGACAACGCGTTCTTTATCTCCGGCGGTATCTCCTGAATTAACCAATTCCAGCATCTCCGGACGGAGTGATTGCTCCCCGGCAAGCAACAGTGCCGTATTTATTCCTGCTGCCCCGCAAGACATATGGTTTTCAATTTCAGGCTGTTTGTCAGCGACCATTTCCGCCGTTTGAGCATCTAATGCCTTTGCTTCGTCATAATTTTGATAATGCGACAAATCCGCAGAAACAACCAATAAAGTTCCCGGATGTCGAAGCAGCGGTTCAAGTGCAGCAGCCAAAACCTTTGGATCTGCCTCTCCATAAACAACAGGAACTATTTTGAATTTTTTTAATACTTTCTGTAAAAACGGTAACTGAACTTCTAAGCTATGTTCATCTTTATGGGCGGCATCAAAATATTTAAATCCCGACTGAGAAGCCAACTCTGAAACTAATTCCTTATTCACGGGAACTGATCCGAGCGGAGTGGTAAAATAATCAGATTTCGGCAAAGCGGCTCCGTTAACACCTACATAATGCGCCGGCCCCAACAAAATAACATTTTTGATTCTTCCGGCATATTTAGCCAGACGACCATATGCTTTAGCCGCTGTTGCTGCTGAATAAATATACCCGGCGTGCGGCACGATGAGAATCCGCGGCTGATATTCTGAAGGAGAACCTGCTTTAGACAGATAATGCGCGACCTCACTGTCTAAGCGGGTTTTATCATCAGAATAGAAAATCCCGGCAACAGCCGGATTACGGTATTGGGCCAACTCATCCTCCTTGGGCCGAAAATCTGTTATCAACTGTGAATTTGATGAAATATGCGCATCCAGACTGCAATAATTCAGCCACAGGACGGCAATCCCGACCAATGCCATTATGATATAATTCGTCAGCTTTTTATAATCAATGTCAGATTTATCTTTCATCGGCGCAATCTCTCCTTTACCGGCTTTTGCACCAGAATAAAGGAGAGTCATTTAATTTTTTGCTAATATCAACGTTTTTGCGCGTTTTTTCTTGCTTGCAACATGGCTATCTCACGCGTATTCAGACGTGTGTTTTGGTTCTTGTGCGTCAAAATAACGTAAGAATAAGGACGAAGAGCATAGGCTTCTCCGGCATCGTGTTCCTGTGGCTTTTGAGCAAACTCACCTTCCGCCGTATCAAACACCAGTTGCCATTTGCCGCCGCCGGGCGGGCGGGGCAAGGTGTAATTTACCGTATGATAATTGTCACCGGAAACCAAAATCAGAAAATCATCATCCTGCGGACGACCTTTGCCGCTGCTGCCGTTAAGCATATATGCCCCGGTTTTGGCATAGCCGCAATTCCAATCCGCTCCATCCATCTCTTTACCATCAGGGCGCAGCCAAGTGATATCTTTTACGCCATTGGCAGCAACAGGTTTACCGTCAAAAAGTGTTAAATCTGTCAGAACCGGATGTTTTTTACGAAAAGCATTCAGCCGACAAATATTCATAAACAGCTGTTTTTTTCGTGCGGAAAGTTCATTCCAATCCAGCCAGACTGTTGTATCATCAATACAATAAGGGTTATTATTTGCATCGGAATAGCCGCGCTCGTCACCATTCCGCATTAAAGGAATGCCCTTGCTTAAAATATTAAACGCAATATCGCTGTTGGCACGACGAAATAATTCTTCTTCATTGTATGATTTGGCATAAATATCGGGGCTGCCGTCCCGTCCCTCTTCACCATTCGGATAAGTATTCTTTGGATGCTGATAAGCCCCGAGCAAGCTGAAACCGTCATGGCTGCGCCCGGTTCCGATAACAGCCGTTTCGTTAGCAAAAGGATTGACATTTGACGAACCGGCAACCTGATTGCCAAACTGACCAATCAGACCATCGCGGCTGCTGAAAAATTCACCGACAAATTTTCGACGGGTATCACTCCATTCCTTAACGCCCGGCACCAAAGCAGCAAAACGACCGCTGAAATTTCCTCCCATGGCACTCCATGGTTCAACGTACATTTCCATCCCTAATTTTTCGGTTGCGAAACGCAGTTCCTGAATAAAGGCACCATTATCCTGAAAACGACCGAAATTATCCAAAGCATTGTCACCGCCCAAATCCCAGCGGATACCATCAACACCCAAATTATGCATTAACAACAGGTAATTATGCAATATTTCATGTCCGGCTGCGCTGTCCAGATTAAAATTATTATCACATCCGGTTGAATTCATAAAACGCCCGGGATTGTTTCCCTCCTGTCGATAGTAATTGGGACTGTCCAACAGTTTGAATGATAATGCTTGGTTCCGATCACCGGTTGCAGCGTGTTCACCGGTATGATTAAATACGGCATCGACAGTGACTTTTAGGCCAGCCTGATGCAATCCGTTGACCACTCCGGCAAAATCTTCCAGATTTCCGTAACGAGGATCTATTGCCAAAAAACAATAGGGATTATACCCCCAACTGTCCGTACGTCCTTCAGTTACGGGAACTTGTCGACCACAACAGGTTGGAGCTATCGGCATCAATTCAATATTATTAACGCCGAGGCGTTCAAAATATTTCAGGCACCAATCATCAGCAATCCCGGACAATTTGCCTCGTTTTTCCTCCGGCAAGTGGAAATTTAATTTGGAAAAGTTTTTAATATGGGTTTCATAAATAATATTTTCCCCTTCCGGAAATGCCGGTCTCTTTTGCAAATATGGATATTTATCAGTGTTTAAAATACGATTTAAATCCACAACAACCGATTTGGGCATAATCGGCGCGCTATCCTGCTGATTTTCGATTTGCAATAATTCGGATGTCCAATTATCCATGGTTTTGGAGACTTCCAAACTATAAGGATCAACGGCTAACTTATTGGGATTAAAAAACAAACCACGTTCCGGATTATATTCCCCGTAAGCACGATAACCATATTTTTGTCCCGGCTTAATTTCCGGCAGAGATACAGACCAGACATTGCCTTCTCCCTTTTGCAGTCGAACTCGGGTTTCTTCTTTTTCATCTTCAGAAAACAAACATAACTCTATTTTTTCCGCATATTCGGATCGAACCCTGAACGTTGTCTGTCCGTCTTGATAATGCGCTCCCAGAAAAGGAAATTTATTCATATATTTATCCCCTTGCTTTTTGATTTTTATTCATATTATGCTTGATTTGATAAAAGTTCAAGCTTTTCCGCTCCTCTCAGAGGGAAAGCAAAACGCGATAAAACTCCTCAAAACAGTTAAAATAAACTATTTTGCTGTCCGGTTCTCCTTCATCTCCCCAGATAGAACGTCCTATTCTTATCGGCAAGGCGTTAGCTGACTGCGCGGCATCACTGTCCATGGGACTGTCCCCTATCATCCATACTTTTTGCGGTGTGATTTCTTCAGGCTTCAACAGCCCCTCCAAAGTGTAATATATCTGTTCGGGAAACGGTTTGTCCCGCGCAGCCTCATGCCCACAGACAACTTTTGCAAACAGCTCCGGCTTAAATAACAACGGCAATTCAACATTCATCAGGCGGCGATCTTTATTACTCATGACCATCATTGGGATTCCGCGTTTATGAAAATAATTCAACACATCTTTAACACCCGGAAAAGTATCAATATGTTGGCGAACTTCACTGCTATAAATTTCAACATAACGTTCATATGCTGCAACCGCATTTTCCGAACCGAAAATTCGCGGAAAATTATCTCTGAAAGACAAATTTGGATCCCGTTTGCCTCTCACTTGAGACCAATCAGGAAGATTATATTCTCTCAAGACCTTATTTACTGCCAGCACGAGAGCATCCCGGCTTTGGGCCAGTGTATTATCCCAATCAAAAATAACATATTGCAACTCTGAAATATTCAACGGCATTGTTTTCTCCCCATCACAGCCAACAGATAAAAACCCTGCCGAAGCAGGGTTTTTATTATTTATTCTCTAGCAAAGCCGTATTCAATGACGGTTTCTTATGTGTCAGAATACTAATCACCTTAACCAGTTCATTTTTCAGCTCCTGACGAGTGACAACGATGTCAACCATGCCGTGCTCACGCAGGTATTCGGCACGCTGAAAACCTTCCGGCAGCTTTTCGCGGATGGTTTGTTCAATCACGCGGGCTCCGGCAAAACCGATAATGCAACCTTTTTCGGCAATATGTACATCCCCCAGCATCGCAAAAGAAGCAGAGACACCGCCGGTTGTCGGGTCCGTCAATACTGAGATGTATGGAATACCCTTTTCCTTTACCTGATTAATAGCGGCTGTTGTCCGCGCCATCTGCATTAAGGACAAAATACCTTCCTGCATACGTGCACCACCGGAGGACGCCACAATAATCAACGGATAATTGTTTCGAGCGGAAACTTCAGCGGCTTTGACAATGCCTTCGCCGACAGCCATCCCCATAGATCCTCCCATAAATGAAAAATCCATGGCGGCAACAACACAGGGAATTCCACCGATATCGCCTTGAGCGACACGGATAGCATCGTTGCTGGAAGTCGCCTTACGGTATGACTTGATTCTGTCGGAATATTTTTTAGTATCCTTAAACTTCAGCGGATCTTCTTTCGTTCGCGGAAGAGCGATTTCATTAAATTCTCCGTCAAAAAGCATTTTCAGACGTTTATCAACATACAAGCGCAAGTGATGACCACATGACGTGCAGACATAAAGACTTTTTTTCATCTCTTTAGAAAAGAGCATCTGACCGCATATCGGGCATTTCACCCATAAATTGTCAGCAATCTCTTTCGGAGTGACTTTTTTTATTTTCGGACGGACAAAGTCAGTTAACCAATTCATCGTTTTACCATTTCAGTTAGTTGGAAGCAGGCGTTTCACTGTCTTTTTTCCCGCGGGAAAAAGCAGCTTTCAGCTTGTCCTTCCAAGACGGTTTGGGAGCCGCGGCTTGCACGGCTTTAATCGTTTCCAGATTAGTTTGCAGGCCGGAAACCTGCTCTGCCAGCTTGCGCTGCTCCTTGTTGAGTTTTTTGTTTTGTTTTCTCTGCACGCGCAGAGCTTTGCGAACCGGAGCATAAGACAACCACATCCACAACAAGCCAAGCAAAAAGCCCAGCAGTATAAAAAAGACGATGGCGACACTTTGCGAAACGGTTACCTCAAAATAAAAGGGCCAGAGATTAAAGCTTACCAAATCATTATTTACGAATGCAAAAATGAGAATAATGATTAATATCGGCAGCCCTATCAGCATTTTAATGAAACCCATGTTTCACCCCTTTCTTTCAAAAACAACCAAATTATTTTTTCGGATTCAGCAGTTCGTGTAATTGTTTTCCGGTTTTAAAATGAGGAATATTACGTTCTTCAACCTGAACCTGTTCACCCGTGCGGGGATTTTTAGCAATCCGCGGAGTGCGTTTGCGAATCGAGAAAGCACCAAAGCCACGAAATTCCACGCGTTCGCCGGCAGCTAAAGAACTGATGATTTTATCAAAAACAACAGCTACGATACGCTCGACGTCTTTCAACATCAGATGGGGATTTTTGCTGGCAATTCTTTCAATTAATTCAGATCTAGTCACGATAATACCTCTTGTTTCCTTATATCATTGTTATCTCGGATAAGTTATCCGTTTTTGTTTTATAAATCAATATCGCAATTTGGCGAAAAGCAAAAATTTTATTCATAAGTTATCCCACATTATTATTTTTTGCTCTTATGAGGCCAAATGTTCAACCCCTACCGGTGTTTTATCATTACCAAGCTGGATATCTTCTATCCGATCAATCCGGCGAGAAATTTTACCCGAAGAGACTTTTATTTCGCCAATATCCCTCGCAGCCATGTCAAAATGTTTACTCAGGTTTTCAATACGATCATCCAAGCGGGTGATATCCTCCGTCAGACTGCCGACTTCTTTTTGAATAACACCGGCCATCTCACGCATTCGGGCATCTTTCAGCACCGCACGAACCGTATTCAGCGTTGCCATCAGCGTGGTGGGCGAAACAATCCAGACTTTGGACCGATATGATGTTTCAACTACATCGGTAAAATTGGAATGCAATTCCGCATAAATAGCTTCTGACGGTAAAAACATAAGAGCTGATTCCGCAGTTTCACCGGCAATAATGTATTTTTCGGAAATATCTTTAATATGTTTTAAAACCGAAGCCTTAAAAAAACGTTCCGCTTCAATTTTTTCACGCTCAGACTGAGCATTCCGCAACGCCTGATAACTCTCCAACGGAAATTTGGAGTCTATGACAATCATTCCCGGCGGATTAGGCAAATTCAATACGCAATCCGCCCGTTTCTGGTTTCCCAAAACCACTTGAAAAGCATAAGCAGACGGCGGCAAAGCAGATGTCACCAAATCATTGAGCTGTATTTCACCAAAAGCTCCCCGCGCTTGTTTATTAGACAAGACTTCCTGCAAAGAAACAACCTGCTCCGACAAGCTGGATATTTTTTGTTGAGCCACATCAATTTTAGCCAAACGCTCACGCAGGTCATGCAGCGTTTCGGTCGTTTTGGCGGTTGACTGCTGCAATCCGTCACCAACGCTTTTGGTAACAGCCAGCAATTTTTCATCCATAATTTTTAAGACAGACAGTTTCTGCTCATTAATCGCTTCCGCAATCCGGCTTTGAGAATTCTGATTATTTTCAGAAAGCTGAGACAAACGCCCGGCCAGTTCGGCCTGCCCACGAAACAATGTGTCCGCGACGGAATTCAGATGTTGCGTGTTGTTCCGGCGCAGCAGAATTATCATATTTCCCAGCAACAAAAGCGAGACGATAATACCAAACAGCACTTCCCAAGACAGATAATAAGCTCCGAAGGTCATGATAATTTCCTAATTTTCCGGCAAATTACGCCCCATCGCAAGAAACTTAGCGGTTCTCTGTTTTTTCAAATCCTCTCCGCTCAACGGCAGCAAATCTTTCAAATGTTTGAGAATACAGTCACCGACTTTTTCAATCGTCGCTCGCGAATCACGATGCGCCCCACCGACAGGCTCCTTAATAATCTCATCAATGACACCGAATTTACGCAAATCCTGCGCGGTTAAACGCAGGGCCTCCGTGGCCTCCTGCACCTTATCGGCAGAACGCCAGAGAATCGAAGCACAGCCTTCCGGAGAAATAACCGAGTAGATTGAATGTTCAAGCATAAGAATCCGGTTTGCCGTTGCAATAGCAATCGCACCGCCGGAACCACCCATACCAATAACGACGGAAATAATCGGCACATGAATTTGCAAGCATTTCTCAATCGATGAGGCAATAGCCTCGGCCTGACCGCGCGCCTCAGCATCGATTCCGGGGAAAGCTCCGTCGGTATCCACAAAAGCAATAACCGGCATATTAAACTTATCAGCCATATCCATCAGGCGTTGAGCCTTACGATAACCTTCCGGTTTGGCCATACCGAAATTATGCTTCATGCGGGTTTCCAAATCAGAACCTTTTTCCTGACCGATAACCACAACGGAAATATTTTTGAAACGCCCGATACCACCAATCATCGCTTCATCATCACCAAACAGGCGATCACCGCACAATGGGGTGAAGTCTTCAATCAACGCATGAACATAATCCAGACAATGCGGGCGTTGCGGGTGACGGGAAACTTGAAGTTTCTGCCATGGTGTCAAGCTGGCATATGTCTGCTTCACCTGTTTTTCCAGCTTTTGCTCCAAACGGGTTACTTCCTGTGCGATATCAACATCTTCATCTTTTGCCAGCAGTTTCAGCCCTTCAATTTTGGCTTCAATTTCGACAATGTTTTTTTCAAAATCCAACACTAAAGTATTGTTGTTACTCATGGGTTTTTCTCTTTTAAATTTTAATCCTGTCGGTTTATTAGCACAATTAATTCAAAATTTCGACTATTATTTTTATCTATTGTTGATTTTTGACAGGAATATCCCACGAAAGCGAGACTATCAAAGATTTTAATTGAAATCTCGGCCTAATGGAATAGTATATAGGTGTTTTGGACATACCGGAAGGAGTTTTCATCAGTGTTGGCATTTGCATTTTTTGCATCGGTATTCTCATCTTTTATGTGGCTGATATATATGTTTCTGTTTTTGCGAGACAAGACAGGGAGTATGGGACTGGCCTCGCTCGGGTTGTTGGACATGGCACTTTATGCTGCTTTGCTCATTTTACCGGTATGCATTTTATGGATGATATTCGGTTATGTTCACCAGTATCTGACATTTCAAAAACAAAGCCGCAATATGCATTCTTTGTTTCAACAAATGAAAAAAAATCAAGATTATACAGATTTGGTTGCCCGTGTTCTTTTAGAAATGGAACAGGAACTTAAAGACGGATTTATCCTAAATAAATTTGAATTATTCGTTGCAGACATGAATGAACTGCTGGCCGAAGTCATTCAGCGGGGGGCATTGGCATCTCCGGAGCAGATTGACAGGTTGTGGGCAAAAATACGCAACGGCGGGAAATGGGCTTTCGGGAAAGTTATTATTGAAGTCAATGCGAATCAGAGCAGTTTTGGCAGTCGTCTGACCAGCAAGGCTTCAACCGACAGCGTTTTGGCCGGTACTATTTTAGAATTTTGTGCCAGATATCAGAATTTGCTGACGATTTTAGAAAAGCATGATAAAGAACGGATATTTCTGGCAATTATTGAAACTGGTGTTTACGGCAAAGTATATTCTATTTTGGCTCCTTTGGCCGGACAAATTCGCAACAGCCGCAGTACAATACAGGAAAAAAAGCCGCTGCAGAGTGAACTGCCCCCTATTGATGAAGAGACCTCACACGCATTTTACAAAACACCTGCAGCAGATGCATCAGCTTACGTTTCTGAAGAGCCGCGTAAGTCATTTATTGAAGTTTTTAATCCGTTCAAACGGCGGCAGACAGAGACCGCTCAGGAAGAACCCGTTTTATCGGACGAAAAAGACCCCTTTTCAGCGGCTCTAGAAAGAAGTTTCGGCTCTGTAGAAGATGAACCTCAGGCACCAAGATTATCTCCTCATCGGCAAGATGAAGATGAGATGCCTGCTCCGACATTATACACATCGGCGGTAAGGGATGATGATGCCGATTTCTCTCATACAAAGCGGGCATTGCATAACTTAAAAAAAGAATGGGAAGAGATAAAAGAAATTCGGACGGAAACAGCTGTATCGCTGTTTGAAAGGAAAGAGCCGACAATCGGCAAAAAAAAGCCTTTTTCTGCAGAGAAAAGCACCAAAGATGAAGACTATGCTTATCCTTTCGGCGGCTGGACAGATACGGGCAACTATGATAAATAAATCGGCACTCGTCTTTTGTTTATCTTTCCTTTTGTTGTTTCCGACACCAGGAACGGCAAAAGTCAGCAAACGGATTGCTTTATATAATCAAAGCAAATATGCAGACAATTTTTCTCATTTTGATTATGTTAATCCGCAAGCTCCGAAAGGCGGGCGAATCGTGTTGCCGGAATATGGTGGCTTTGATAACTTTAATCCGTTTATTTTCAAAGGTATTGCCACGGCGCAAGTCGCCAATTTGAGTTTAGACAGTCTTGGAATTGTTCCTGCGGATGATCCCTACACTGTTTATCCGTTGTTGGCTAAAGCTTTTGATATGCCGGCAGATAAATCATACATTGGGTTTATTTTGGATGAACGTGCTAAATTTCATGACGGTTCACCGGTAACGGCTGATGATGTTATTTTCAGCTACCAAGCATTAATTGAAAAAGGTCAGCCGCTATATAAAGTTTATTATGCTGATGTTGACCGAGTAGAAAAAATAAATGACCGTGAAGTGCGTTTTCATTTCAAAAAAGGCTCGAACAATAGAGAATTGCCGCTGATTTTATCCCAAATGAAAATTTATTCCGCTGCCGATTGGGCCGGACGAGATTTCAGCAAACCGGAATTACGCGTACCTTTGGGCAGCGGACCATATCAATTAGCAAAATTTGAGCCCGGACGTTTTTTGTTGTTTCAACGAAATCCAAATTATTGGGCAGGTGCGCTGCCCAGCCGCAAAGGTTTTTTTAACTTTGACGAAGTTCGCTTTGATTATTATC
>CANDEX010000038.1 GCA_947383875.1 uncultured Azospirillum sp.
CTTGTACGCTCCCTAAATATCTGTCTGACCAATGTCCTTACAGCGACACTTTATATAAATCCTGCGAAGAGGATAACGCCCGGGCTTGCCAAGAAGCCGGTTATGTGGCGGAGTGTGAATCGGGTAAAGTTAAGGACAATGCTTGTCCTTATGACGAGAGTTACGGAACTTGTATCAGTAATCCCTGCCCGGGGTTTGACTATACGGCGGCTGAAGCGAGTGCGCAGGGGTACGTTCCGGGGGAGGTTTGCAACTCCTACGGCACAACGAAATACAAACGCAGTGAAGCTCCTTGCGACGGCTTTAAGACTTGTGACTGCGGCGGAGCGACCGGAGCCCAAACCTGTTGGAGCGGCACGACTAAGAAATTTGACACCTGTAAAGAATGCTGCGACCCATATGTTTATAAATATGATACGGCGAATTGCACCGGTGACTACCAACTTGCCGGTAAATCTTGCGATGGGAAGTATAGTACTTGTACGAAAGCATGCATTCCGTCTTATAAATATGGTGAATTTAACAAAGATATGAGTAAATGCGCCGCCGCAATAAAAACATTTAAAGAAACCAGAAATCTTGAACTGACGGAAGATTTATATTGCGGTACAATGGTATTTCATATTGAGTTTCACAAATATGAAGATGCACTTTACACCTATACTTTAAACGGTAACGGCCATACAATCACTTTTGATCGTCCCTTGGGTTATGTGAGTGTTTGTTATCCAGATGGGGATAATTATTCAGCAGAATGCGGTGGAACGACCCTTATGATAGCCGAGATTTATGGTTCTGAATTGGAAGATAAAATATCAAGTTTAAAGTTTTTTGATATACGAGATGTTAAAATTAATTTTACCTCTGCTGATTGGAATAGTTGTCCTATTGCAGTGTACGATCATGTCTTGTATTTAGGACGTCATGCCACTCTGACCAATGTTGATATTGTTACAGACGGAGGAATGATATTGTCTAATGATAGTGATGTTTATGGGGTAAGTAATTGGAAAATAAGAAATAACAATCAGGATGTGCGGAAGAACGAATATACTGTTCCTATAGGCTTCCCCAATATATACGGCACTCTTAATTTAAGTCTTCCGAATGATAATAATATCGGTCAGCAGGTTAGCGTGATGTCGGGAGGAACACTTAATACCCATGATAATCTCGGATATGTTTATTTACGTAATGGCGGAAAAATTAATATGTGTCATCGTCGAAAAGATCAGAAAGATCCCAATATTAGCTTGGTTGATGATTATGCCGACGAAGGAGCAATCGTATCAAGTGACTCTTTGCCTTTAAACCTTCCCGTCAAGTATGATTCTGAATTATGTGAGAGTGATATCTTCTCAGGAGACTTTTGGAAGTAAACTTACAACAAAAAACCTCCGCTAAAGCGGAGGTTTTTATTGAATTTATTCAGCGGCTGTTGCTTCCGTTGTATCAATATTATCCCAGCAACCCCAATGAATTTTTTCAGGTTTGTAGCGACCTTCCGGTTGCTTTGGTGTTTCCGCAGGATATCCCAACGGCACAATAGCGAACGGACGGATATTGTCCGGCAACTGCAGACGTTCTTTTAATGCATCAACAACTTTCTGCATGGGAGCTGCGCCACAATAGCAGGAACCAATGCCCTCAGCCCATGCGGCCAGCATCAGGCTTTGAGTGGCAATGGCGCAGTCGACATCAATAAAGCTCCAGCTTTCATCTTCTTTGCTGCGGTTAAATGATTTTTCAATATCACCGCAGACGATAACCACGCAGGAGGCATCTTTAGCAAATGATGTCCAGCGTTGGATATGGCGGAGTTCAACCAGAAAATCATGGTCGTCAATCACCAGAAATTCCCATGGTTGTTTATTGTGCGCCGTGGGAGAATACTGTGCAGCCTTGATAATTTTGCGAATGGTTTCTTTGGAAATTTTCTTGTCCGTATCATATTTACGAACCGAACGACGGGTTAATAACCCTTCCATCAAATTCATCGTATAGTCCTTATTTTGTTAATGTACAACTCTTTGCAGAGTTTCAATTCTGGGCAGAACCGAGTTTTCGATAATAAAGGCAATGGCCTTTTCCACCATCGTATCAGTGTAAGCCAGATGCTTAGAAATTTCGGTCAAATTTTCTACTTTGTCAAGCTTTTTAGCTAAGCTGTTGTAAACACCGGACATTTCTGTGAGTGAATCAATAATTTGTGCCAAATAAGACGGCAATTTCAAGTCTTCTTTACCGCCCCAGAAGCCCTCAACATAACCGGGTTCTATTTCAGCAAAACGAATGGCACATAGTTTGGCTATACCCTCTTTGGAGGACATCATATTTCCGGCCGATGATAATTTGATTTTATTTTCTTTAATTTTCTGAAATATATCATCCCAGAGTCCCATAAAAAACTTGAAGAACAAATCCGCTTCGTCTTTGGTTTCCAGTCGAGGTGCTTTTCCGGGTTCCCAGAAAGAAGAGATGACATCTGTCGGGCGCAGCTCCAAGTTAGGAGAACAGATTGAACCCGCAAAACGCATTTTGATAACTTCCAAAGGAGTCGGACAATTGTAGTGTTCTAAAAATTTTTTGAATTTATCGTCACCAAGGTATTTATTTTGACTTTCCATTTTCATCTTCTTCATGTATAAGTGTTGTCAGTTGATTACCAATGTAATGGAGTTTTTGAAATTGTCTAGGGTAAAATTACTGAATTTATGGATGCTGGCCAGCCTGCTGAGTAGTTGTTCCCTGTTTGAGCCCTTTGTTGATCGGCGTCGTAATGCAGGTGCGCCTAATCCGGCAGAACTATACGTCGGACGCTCCACTCCGGAAAATCCGGCCGTTTGTTATAATATTCTGACAACGAATTATACTGAGGTCAAAAAATTGGCGGATGAAGAATGTCTGAAGCATAAAACCGGCACACATGCCGTTCCCGTCAAACAAACACAATTTACTTGTCGTCTGTTTTTGCCGACTCATATTTATTTTAAATGCGAAAAGTAACCTTTGATTAACTGGAATTGAAACATGAATGTATCTTTGGAAAAAATTATTAATACCAAATTAGCTGCTGTTTTTAATGAGTTGAATCTAAATCCGCAGTTTGCCGCGGTTAAAGTTTCAGACCGTCCGGATTTGAGCGACTTTCAGTGTAACGGCGCGCTGGCTCTGGCTAAAGCGGAAAAGAAAAATCCGCGTGATATTGCTGCGGCAATTGCTGCTCGGTTGGAACAAGATAACGATTTTGCCAAAGTGTCGGTTGACGGACCGGGATTTCTGAATTTAAAAATTAATGATACTCTTATTGCGCAGGTATTGGACGATATGGCCGCAGATGAGCGTTTCGGCTGTGAAAAGGTTGCACAACCACGCAAAATCGTGCTCGATTCCGGCGGCCCAAATGTTGCCAAAGCGTTGCACGTCGGACATTTGCGCTCAGCAGCCATTGGTGAAGCCATTCGCCGGATTGAAGTTTTTGCCGGCAATGAGGTCATTGCCGACGTTCACTTTGGCGACTGGGGAACCCCGATGGGGATGATTTTATCTGAAATCATATTGCAGGACGGTGATTTGTCTAAGACTGAAACTTATGACATTAACGATATTTCCGCATTTTATAAAAAAGCCAATATTCGCTGCAAGGAAGATGAAACAGCCAAGGAAAAGGCGCGGATAATCACGGCGGAACTGCAAAACGGTAATGTCGAATACCGCAAAGCGTGGCAGCATCTGCGTAAGGTATCAGTTGATGCGGTTAAAGTTAATTATGACGAATTAAAAGCTCATTTTGATTTATGGCTGGGCGAAAGCGATGCTCATGAGACCTGTGCCGAAATTGTTAAACTTGCCGAGGAACAAGGAGCTTCGGAAGTGGATGAGGGGGCAACAATTATACGTTTGGAAGAAAGCAATAAACCCAAGCCTCCGGTTATTTTGGTTAAGAGTGATGGTGGTTATGCATATCAGGTAACCGATATTGCCACGATTAAAATGCGTGTAGATGACTTGAAAGCTGATGAAATTATTTATGTGGTAGACAAACGCCAGTCTCTGCATTTTGAACAAGTATTTGAAGTGGCTGAAAAACTGGGTATTGCGCCTGGCGTTAAGTTGCAGCACATCGGTTTTGGAACAGTCAACGGTGCCGACGGAAAACCGTTTAAGACCCGTGACGGCGGAGTGATGAATCTGGAAGATTTACTCAAGCTGTCTAAAGATAAAGTGCGTGAGTCCATGCCGGCTCCGGGAGAAGTTGACGGCTATGGTGAAGCGGAAATTGAAAAACTGGTATCGCAAATTGCTATCGGGGCGGTTAAGTATCAGGATTTGAAAAATAACATTGCATCCGGTTATGTCTTTGAGATTGATGATTTTGCCAAGTTTGAAGGTAAAACCGGACCTTATATTCAATATGCAATCGCCCGTATTAATTCAATTTTGCGTAAAGCTGGAGAAATCAAAGCCGGTAAGGTGATGATTACTAATCAGGAAGAGCGCGATTTGGCCCTGAAATTAATGCAGTTGAATAGCATAATTTTGCGAACACACGAAGCCAAAGAACCCAGTATTATTTCAGATTATGCATACACTTTGGCTCAGGCATTCAGTTCTTTTTACAATGCGTCACCGATTATGTCGGCTGAAACTCCGGCATTATCTGCTTCTCGTCTGCAGATTGCTAAGCTTGTCCGTGATGTATTGACATTGTTGCTTTATCTTTTAGGGATAGAGGCTCCTGAAGTTATGCTCAAAAAAGCCGGTGAGTAACCGATTTCCTCTCTCATCCCTTAATAAAAAGGGTGGGGAAAACAGGAGCAACCACAGTCATAATCAGAAAACCGTCCGATTTTATCATTGGACGGTTTTCTTGTATCATATTAAAATGATGTTTGAACTTGTTTCAAAGAAGCTATTGCGGTGCTTTAAACGGCAAATTCTGAGGGCGGACAAAGCTTGGAATGCCGTCATCGTCAACGGTTGGGCTGTTTACCTGAGGTGTAATTATATCATCTTCAAACACCGGTATGTCGACATTGGGTTTAGCCTGATATAGGCACTCCATCCCATTGACGGGTTGATAAAATTCAGACAAGGCATTGACAGTCTCGTTTAATCCCAGATAAAGAAAACCGGACGGCATTTGGCGGCTATATATTTTGGCAACCAGCTTACGCTGAATTTCCGGCGGGAAATATTGCAAGACATAGCGACAGAAAATAATATCATATTTTTCACTATGAGTCAGTTCGTCCATCAAATTGTAACGGCGAAACTCAACCATTGCGGCAATATCATCATTAATCTGCCACATCCCGCCATCCTGATGAAAATTCTCCATAATCTGGTGCATCGTCAGCCCCATCTGTACATCAAACTGACTGTAGGCACCTTTTTGAGCTCTGCTGATGGAATAGCTGGAAATATCAGTTCCGATAATGGTTACATTCCAGTCCTTAGCTCCTAATAGTCGGTGTTTTACCCCCATGGCAATAGAATAAGTTTCTTGTCCGGTAGAACAGCCCAAACTCCAAATTCGCAATTTTTTAGAACTGCGGTTTATCTCACGCATTTGAGGCAGCATATAATTTTCAAACGCTTTAAATACGCGGTAATCTCGGTAAAAATAAGTATCGGAAAGAGTCAGAGCTTCCACCACTTGCCACAGCATGGCTTTTTGTCCCATTTTCAGCTCTGTAATCAAATCTTCTACAGATGAATAGCCTTTTTCACAGATAAAATTATAAAGTTTTTTATCAATGATAAAATATTTGTCATTGGATAAATCCCAGCCGGCAAATTGTCGGAGTAAGCTTAAAATGTATTCAAAATCACTTTTTTTCATAGCATTCCCCTAAATCAGCCCCATAATATCCAGTTTACTGATAATAATTTCTTCGTCAAAGGGTTTCATGACATAATCATCGGCTCCGCCGTCCAAAGCCTCTCGTATAATATTTTCGTCAGTCATTGAGGAGCAGAACATAATTTTGGGCTGATTCCCAATTCGGGAATTGCGAATTTTATACATGGCATCAATGCCGTCCAATACCGGCAGGCGGTAATCCATCACAATCAAATCCGGTTCTTCAAGCTGGCAGAGTTCCACAACTTCTTCTCCGTCTTCAGCTTCAATGATCTCAAAACCGAGATTGCCCATAATCTTGGCAAACAACAGTCGGATAATTTTAGAATCGTCAGCAACCAAACATTTTGCCATCATGTATTACCTTTACTCAATTACCAGCCCAAATGCCGGTTCTTCAATAACTTTTAACGTCTGTTCGTTAGCAGCCAACAGGTTTAGCAGGTAAAAGACAGGGGCATATTGCGCCATATTGTCCGGACGATTTCCGGCTAAAATTGCTTTGATATGCGTTATTTTTTCCGCAGACAAAGGTGCCACTGACCGACAAAGCACCGCTAATCGTCCGTTGTTGTCACGAACTTCTATGCTTCCGCCTTTAACCATGGTGTCAGCGGCAATCATGGCGGCAACCATAGCTTGACGGGAAAAACGGGCATTTCCTAAAGCAAATTCAAGAGCAATGGGATGATTTTGACTGCCGACTGTTTGTAAATATGCTGTTATCGCCGTACGGACAGTTTCGCAGTTTTCAAGATTGGCGTTAGTCAGGCCAAAAGCCAAACGGAAAAACTTTAATCGCGCAGAAAGCACGGTTGAACTGACTTTAAGAATTGAACGGATATCGTCCAGAAAATCCATGTCACCGTCTTCAAGTAATTCCACCGCATTGGCAACAGCTCCGACATTGCCGATAACATCATGACTGATGCGTGTGCAGATTAATTCGCTCAACTCGGTTTCTGACAAAATGTTATTCATTTTACCCTCTTAAAAACTGTATAAATCAGTGTTCATAAATTTCTGGTCTTCTCTGGACATCCTTGTGTAATCAAGTTCGCGCAGCATTGGATCTTCCAAGACCAAACGTCCGGTTCCGGCCTGCAAATATGGCTTATTTCCGCCTAAACCCCAGATGACGTCATCTTTATTATCCGGTGTACCATATTTTTGGTTAATTTTTTTCCAAAAATCGTAAACTTTTATGTTGCGGAGATAAATTTGTTTTTGGCTGTTGCCCGAAATGGAGGTTGCGGCTTCACTTTTATACGAAATCCGATAGGCTTTGTTGTTGGTGAATGTGCTGGTAAAGCGGACTTCTATTTCCTCCCGGGTTTTAAATTTGGAATACATAGCGCGCTCAACATATTGATGCCCGTCTTTTTTGGCTTTTTGCAAAACACAGTTTTCAAGTCTTTCATAACCGACAACGCCGGATGCGCGACATTGATCTTCATTGCGCCAACGGATAAAATTGGGCACATCCAGCTTTTGCATTGTACGACGGTAGCCACGGCGGGTCAGAATATCATCCACCTGCTGAAAAGACATCCGCAACATAGCCCCTGATATATCAAACACGGAGGCATTGGAACGGCGAACCGTCTTTTTAGACTTTTCAACCAAGCTTTCCAGATTAATTTTCCCTCGAGATAATGACGGTGTGTTGTCTTTAACCTCGTCATCTGTTTCGTCTGCCGATTCGCTTAAAGGTGATTTCAATTTGGAAATCCATGTTTCATCTGTTGGCGGCAGAGGAATCACCGCATCCTCTATTTTGGAGTTGGCATTGGCTTGCAGATTATCGGTTAGTGTTTTGTTTTTATCTACTTGAAAAACGGGTTGTTCCGGGGCTTTGGGAGCTTCAGTCTGCGGAAGTTTAGTCATCTGAGGAGTGGCGGAAAGGTTTATAGGGTCTCCCATCGCATCAAAATTTAAATTATCAAAATCCAAATCTTCTTCATCCATCAGTCTGGGAGAAGCTAATACCGTTTCTTCGGCATAAGGAACACTTTCCGATATTTCTCCGTTATACACCAAAGGAGCGTATTCTTCATCAGCATGACAGAGATACGGAATAAAAACGGCACCGGCGGCCAAGAGGACAGCTACAAACTTCATTCTTTAAGAAACGCCTTATATGAGATTATTCTCATTATTTTATCAGATTTTTTACAGTATATCGTTTTTTTATCATAATTCAAATTCTAAGCGCAGGTTATCAATAAGTTTGGTATGTTTTCAGGGTTTACTTTTCAAACCGGCTTGTTATAAATAAGCATTAAAACAAAAGGATTGCACATGAACGATACACCTATTCATATTATCGGAGCCGGGCTGGCCGGTTCAGAAGCAGCATGGCAGATTGCCGAAGCAGGTATTCCGGTAATTATTCATGAGATGAAACCGCTTAAATTTTCTCCGGCGCATAAAAATCCGGATTGTGCCGAACTGGTTTGTTCAAACTCTTTCCGTTCAGATGACTATGAACATAATGCTGTCGGCTTGCTTCATGAGGAATTGCGGCGTACGGGTTCGTTGATTATGTCCTGTGCTGATACGGTTAAAGTCCCGGCCGGAGGAGCTTTGGCCGTAGATCGCGATGGTTTTGCCGCTTTGGTGACGGCAAAACTTAAAAATCATCCGCTGATTACGTTCTGTTATGAAGAAATTACCGAGCTCCCTCCGGCAGAATGGGGCGAGACGATTATAGCCTCCGGTCCCCTGACCAGCGAGAAATTGGCCGCTGCTATTTTAAAAGAGGTCGACAGTCAGTCTTTGTCGTTTTATGATGCCATTGCTCCCGTCATATATAAGGAAAGCATTGATTTTAATAAGGCATGGTATCAGTCACGTTACGATAAAGGCGATAAATTTGATTACATCAACTGCCCGATGAGCAAAGATGAATATTATCATTTTGTTGATGAACTTTTAAAAGCCGAAAAAACCGAATTTCATGATTGGGAAGACGTTCGCTATTTTGACGGCTGTCTGCCAATTGAGGTAATGGCCGAACGTGGAATTGAAACACTGGTTTTCGGACCGATGAAACCGGTGGGACTCACCAATCCGCACGAGAGTGAAAAACCTTATGCCGTTGTACAGCTGCGACAGGATAATAAAGAAGACACGTTGCGTAATATGGTCGGTTTTCAGACAAAAATGAAGTATGGTGAACAAAAGCGTATTTTTCAAATGATACCCGGATTAGAGAATGCCGAATTTGCCCGATTTGGCGGTATCCACAAAAATACCTTTATCAAAAGCCCGATTTTATTAGACAACACCTTGCGGCTGAAGAGTAAACCTCATATTCGTTTTGCCGGACAAATTACCGGCTGTGAGGGCTACATCGAAAGTGCGGCTGTCGGCTTGCTCTGTGGGTATTTTACAGCCAGTCAAAGGCAGGGTAAAGAACCTTTGTTGCCGCCCCGCACGACAGCACTCGGGTCAATGCTCAGTCATTTAACCGATGAGACAGATATTGAAAATTATCAGCCGATGAATATTAATTTCGGCATATTCCCGACTATTCAAGGGGAGCGAACAGCCAACGGAAAGTTTCGCAAAATTAAAGGAGCTGACCGCAAACAAGCATATTGCCGTCGTGCATTGGCAGATTTACAGGAATGGCTGGAGAAACGTCGATGAGCGAAGCCATACGCTGCAAAAAACAAAAAGATGAAAACTTTCCTGTTGCCTCATTTCTGCTGGGTAAAAAAAATCAGGCCGTTGTCAATGCATATTACGACTTTGCTCGTCAAGGAGATGATATTGCCGATAATCCCTCATTATCGGGAGCAGAAAAATTGCAACGTCTTGAAGCCATGGATAACGCTCTGTTAGGCAAAGATATGCCCGAGTCGAATGAAACGGCTGCAGCCATCGTCTTGCGTCGTATCTTTTTAAAAGAGAATTTGAGCTTTTCATTAGCAACTGATTTATTAGCGGCTTTTCGTCAGGATGCTGCCGGATTTCATTATGAAACTTGGGGGCAGCTGACGGATTACTGCCGCCGCTCTGCCGCGCCTGTCGGGCGTTTTATGCTGGCATTGCATGATGAAAATCCGTCAACATATCTCCCGTCCAATGCGCTTTGTGCGGCTTTGCAGATTGTTAATCACATTCAAGATTTAAAATATGATGCAAAAATTTTAAAACGGGTGTATATTCCCGATGAATTATTTGAACAGTTCAAAGTGAAACCGGCAGCTTTAACCCGGCAGGAAAGTTCCGCCGGGTTGAAGAGGCTGATTGCCGAGGTCATGAGCCGTGTAAATGGTTTATTGAAAGATGCGGAGATTTTGCCCGGAATTGTTAAAAGCCGCCGCCTCAGACTGGAAATCTGCATTATCTTTTCCTTAACCAATATTATGGTAAAAAAGATATTAAGGGGAGATGTTTTGGCTCAAGACCTGAAACTTAATAAATGGGACTGGCTTAAAGCCGTCTTCTCCGGAATTGGCAGGGGATTGTTTATCCGGCAAAAAACTTTGACCAATAAAGGTTTATAAATGAACGATATTAAATCGATTGTAAAAAAATCAGGAACGTCTTTCTTTTGGAGTATGCGAATGCTGCCCAAAGCCAAGCGTGAGGCAATGTATACGATTTATGCATTTTGCCGCCATATTGACGATATTGTCGATGGTGACAGCGATATGAAAGAAAAGCAGGAGTTGATTAAAGCTTGGCGCGAAGAGCTGGATAATATTTATGACAAGAAAGTTCCTGCAACGGAAATCGGCCGCCGTATTTACAAAAACTGTATGCGTTTCAAACTTCCTAAAGAAGAATTTATGAAGCTGATTGATAGCATTTCCATGGATATACCTCAACCTGTTCAGGCACCGTCTCTGCCGCAGTTCTTCGACTATTGTCGTGGGGTAGCCGGTGTTCCGGGAAATTTATCTTTGCGGATTTTCGGTTGCAAAGACGAAAATATGATTAATGATTTGGCGACCACCCTGGGCAATGCTCTGCAAATTACCAACATCTTACGCGATGTCAAAGAAGATGCTATGAGCAATCGTTTGTATATTCCCAGAGAATTTCTGCAAAAAGCAAATATCGATTCTTATGATCCGCGCAGTGTGGTGGTTAATAAAAATTTATCGATTGCCCGTGAGGAGCTGGCAAAACTGGCCGAAACCGATTTTCAAAAAGCAGATTGTCTGATTCAAAAACTGGACAAACAAACGGCGCGTCCGGTAAAGATGATTGCTGCCATTTATCGTAAATATTTTGACATTATGCAAAATCGCGGTTGGGAAGTTATTTCCCCAAAACCAAAGCTCAGTAAGGTGAAAAAATTGACTTTGGCGTTGCGGGCTTATTTCGGCAAATAATGGCCGCAGTGTTTCCGACATATCATATTATCGGTGCCGGGATTGCCGGGCTGAGTGCTGCGGTTCATCTGCAACAAAAATATCCGAACGCTAAAATTATCGTTTATGAAGCTGCGGCGCATTCCGGCGGAAGAGCTTATTCTTTTGATTATCCTGATTGGGGAACCTCGCTTGATAATGCGACACACGTTATCCTCGGTGCCAATAAAAATTGTCTTGATTTGTGTAGCAAAAGCTTTCTGAATGAGAAAATTTGCTTTTATGATGTTTTGTCGCAAACACTGAGCCGCAACAAATTTTCCCACAAAAACGAAATTGCCGAAGCTATATTTAACACTGCTTTTTCGAACATTTCTTTACGGCAGTGGTTGGCCGTGCTGCGCCAGCTGTTTCCGTTTACACCGCGACAATTCAAAGCCGGTTTTTCTCAAGGAGACTTGAATGAATTGCTTATTTGTCCGCTGACAAAGCGGATTAATGATATTCGTTACGGATGGAAACTGACAGGATTTACAGAGGATAGCAAGCGTATTACCTGTCTGAATTTCGGGGAAAGGAAAATTGATATCCGGCCTGAAGATAAAGTTATTTCCGCCATGGACAGCCATAACTATTGTAAAATATTTATGTCCGAAGATTTTGATTATCATAGTATTATCAATATTTATTTCCGTACCAGTATGCAGATAACATTACCCGGACAACAAACAATGCTTGGCGTCAGCGGTGGAATAGTGCAATGGTTGTTCTCAATGCCCGGATTACTGGCCGTTACCATCAGCAATGCAAATCACCTTTCTCTTGATGACAATGAACTGGCGCGGCAGGTTTGGCTGGAAATCTGCGCTATTCGAGGACGAGAAGGGGCATTTATACCAGACTATAAAGTCCTGCGCCATAAAAGAGCCACCATTAAACAAGATAAATTAAACAATGACAAACGACCGCAAACGGCTCAAAGTCAATGGAAAAATTTACAGTGCTGCGGCGATTGGACGATGAAAAATTATCCCTGCTGTTTGGAAACAGCTATTCGCTCAGTCTTGCGTTTGACGTAATTTTTTCATTTAAAAAGCAATAACTGGCCGGACAAAAATCTCAAGCAACATTGCCTTATCGTTATAAGTTAGAACATATCCTGTCACTGTCACGCCACTCAGCATTGTCAAATACCACGCGCTATTATCATCCCTCTCTGAAGAGGACCAATACCAGCCGTTTAAGATTTTCGCACCGAAGCTGCTTAATGAGGTTAAAGAAGCTTCTAATCGGTCTTTTGCATCGTATATTTTTAATAACTCTTGTCCGCTTGGTAAGAACCATTTAGTCTTTTTACAGAAGTCTTGTGAACAATTGATAGGTTGATAGCGATTAACAGCAGTTGCAGCTGGTGTGCCGCCGCACTCACTTCCACAGGCTAATATCTCATCCGTATTTTCACGACCATCTGTTCCGAAAGGACATTTTGCTATTGACGTTAAATCAGTACAGCTGGATAAATTTGGAATGTCATAATAATTTTCAGACCATTTCATCGCTTCAGAGCCGGGAGAGCCGTCTTTCTTTACATCCGTCAGTGCAATAGCCAAACGCTTTTCTTCGTCAAAAACGACGCCGATAGGTGTTTTGCCTGATATGATATCTTTACTTACGGTTCCGTCTCCATATAATATCGGCAGAGGAGGAATTGCCGTTTCCTCGCAAGCGGCTTTAGATAAATCCCAAGGGCATTTGAGAAAAGAACCTTCACATTTAGAAGCATCCGCGGTAAAACCCAGCTCTTCACAACTTGGCGGCTGCACACAAGCAGCATAAGTTGTGAAGGAGGAACAAATAACCACACAGCCGCATAAAGAAGCAAGCAGAGACATTTTCATAACACACCTCGTAGATATATCTAAATCAAAACCTGATATTAGAATATCATATCTGTTGTGTTGTGTCAAATTATAATAAGGGGTGCTGTTATTTTTGGCTATATTTAAAGAAGAAAAGTATCATTTGATAAAAATTATCTGTGTTTGATATTTAAGTCGGGATAGTCGTTTTTAATACGTTGACGTAAATCATCCAGTTTTAACTTTAATTTTGCTGAAGGTCCGGAACGTAAAGCGTTATCAGCCTGTCTCAGGGCGATATTAGGCTCTCCGATACGCAAAGAATGTTCTGCCGCGGCATAATCTGCATATGCCGGTTGTTGGTTTTGGCTGTAAGCTTGAGATAAGAGCAGCCAGCCGGCCGCTGACGGTCGATGCTGTAATGAACGATTAAGTACGTCGATAATTCTTTTTAATTCGGTTGATGATGGCGTGTCTGCCAACGCGGCTTGCGCCCAGTCAATTTGCAACAATGCGGCATTGGGGCGCAAGGATAATACTTTGGCATATTCGTCTTTGGCCGCTTTAATATTACCTTGCTCCATATAAATTTGTGCTTTAAGTTCATGAAAATACGGATTTTCAGGTTCATTCTGTAACAAGCTGTCAAGTGTTTTAAGGGCTTTGGCAAAATTCAGTTGTTTAAAATAGGCAATTGCTCTGGCATAACGAGCAGCAGTTGAGGTGTCATATGCCGGGTATTTTTTGAAAGTTAATGTCGGTTCTGATAAAAATGCGGTTAATTTTGCTTTGACACGACGGAAAGCCTCATCTGAAGAATGTGACGGAGAGTAGGTGGATTGACTGACGGCTTGCTGCAAAAAGCGTACACGTTCGCCGGTGACAGGGTGGGTTCGAAAATAACTGTTTTCTTCAATACCGTTTAACATATTCTGCTTTTGAATCTTTTTCATAAAATTCAAAAGGCCTTGCGGTGAAATTCGTTGTTTGTTTAAAAGTTTGACAGCGGCTTCATCCGCACTGCGTTCTTCCTCAACACGATAAGCCATATAATTTGATAATAAAGTGCTTTGAGACCCCATCATAACCGCCATGGCAACATCTCCTCTGCCGCTGGCCGCAGCAGCGGCTCCCGCCAAAAGCAACGAGGCGAGACTGGCTTCCTGCATGGCTTGATTCTTAATTTTTTGCCTCAAAATATGTCCGCCGCTGATATGTCCTGTTTCATGAGCCAAAACTCCGCTGACCTGATTGGAGTTATCCGCTTTCATCAAAGTTCCGCTGTGAACAAACAGATTATTACCGTCTCCGACAAAAGCATTTAAGCTGTCATCATTGACAATATAGATTTTATTGCGGTTAAAAGGAATTCCGGCCTGTTGAAATAAAGGACGAATAATCCCTGACAGGTATTGTTCTGTTTCTTCATCAGAAATAATACTGATTTGAGCAAAGGCTTTATACGGCAAAAAGGCTAATATCAGCATTAAGCTGATGATTAGCCTTGAAAGAACAGAATGCCGCAATCGGCTTAACTTTTGATGAGTTTTCTCCACCAGGTTGCTTTTCCTTTCGGTTCGGCGTTATCTGATGCAGCTTCAGAAGCAGAAGCTGCTGCCGGAGATTTAATATCTTCAT
>CANDEX010000039.1 GCA_947383875.1 uncultured Azospirillum sp.
AGCCCCTTGATAGAGGGGTTTTGTTGTATGGAGGTAAAAAAATAGGGAATAGCTTTACTTTTGTTAGAGGCTCTTTCATAAAAAAATCCTGAACATTATGTTTAGGATTTGGGCTATGACAGTTTCCTGATTTTTGCCTCTTAAGCTTGTCCTGATTGATACTTTTGGGGATTGATGTTTTAAATGTTATAGCATATTCAGTGCTTGAGTTGTGCGAGCGATATCGATTTTGGTATTTTTGATTTTATCTTCGTTTCCGGCATTTTCAAAAATATACAGCGCATCGTGATAGCATTCCAATGCTTCTTCAAGCCGAGAACGTTCAGAATTGTTTTTACCGATACGGTAGTAGATTTCGCCAATATTCTCTTGGGTTTGAGCCCAAGTCAGAGGGTCACGACGTTCTGTGATGACTTTTTGTTGGTTGCGGTAGCAGGTGACAGCTAATTCAGAAATATCTTCACTTTTGGTCAGGCTGCCAAGCAGTCCGAGCATTTGCCCTAATTCTCCTTGGATGACGGCCCAAAAATCCGGAAACAGGGCATAGGTATAAATTTTTTCTGCTTCGCGCATTTGGAAGACGGCATCACGCAATGCCTGTATATCTTCTTTTTGTCGCCAATAGCTAAAGAACAGATGTGACAGGCGGTAAGATATATAACCGTAATCGTAGGGGTAAGTGTATTTTCCAAGATAGCGTTGAGCCTGACGGTAGTATTCAATCGCTCCTTTGAAGTAGGCCGCCGGCCGGGTTTCCATGTGCCGGGTGGCGCAGTCATAAAGTTGTCCCAGATGATAGTAAATACAACCCAAATGCAGCGGAGAGGTTATCAAATCTTGATGTTTAATTGCGGCTTCAAATAAGTTTCTGGTGATTTTGAAGTCTTTTTCATCGTGATTGTCATATGCATAATTCAGGTAAATGATGCCTAAAAAGTTCATAATGTAGGGCATATACTCGACGGAGACGGCTTTTGCAGAATTGTCTTTTGACAGTTGGTCGATAATTTTTTTCAGCAAGTATCTTTTTTGGATTTTAGCAGTTGCATCAGATTTGTTCAGTGAGCTGATGACCGCGCCATATATCAGATTAAGAATTGCCGGAGGAAATTGTTGTGGTTGTTCAAAAAAAACGGCCGGAAAATACAGGCTGTCCAGCAGGGTTATGTAAGCATTATTTTCTTTTTCGTATTGTTGCTGGGTTTGAAAGTTAAGACGGATGCGGTCATTTTCTCTGTATCCCCAGATAATGACGTCGGCTTGTGTCCGATCAATGATTGTTTGCCCTCTGTCTATTAAATCGAAAAGGCTGCGGCTTTCTAAATTTAGAAAACTTTTAGAAAAATTTTCATCAAAGAATGACAAAGAGAGCCCCTCGCGTGAGCTTAATAGGCGCGCCAGGTTTTCACCGCAGTTGCTTTCTACATTATCCAAAAAGTCAATGACAACGACTTTAAAACGAGCTGCAGAATAAACAGCCTGCATTTCGGCTTGAGATGCGGTGGCGGGAGCAACTAGTTTTTTCAGGCGGTCGAGAATAGTCATTCAGGTTAGTCGTCCTTATTCATCTTCTTTTTAAAATTTTCGACGTTGTCGTGTATGTCTTTCATCAAATCTTGATTAAGTTCTTTAAAACTGCGTATGGGTTCTTGCCAGTTGCGAAGATGCGCGATGAACCATAGGGTCAGAATGATGCCTAAACTTGGTATAGAATAATTATTGGGGGCATAAATTTGAAAACCTGCAAAAATAACCAGCATCGCATCAAGCTTGAAGATGTTTTCACAGATATTGGCCGGAGAAAGTCCGGAGATGTTGACCTGATAATAGACGGTGTTGTTTTCCATTATTTGGTGTTGCTGTTTGCGAGAGAATTTAAGAATGGCAGCCCAAATGATTTCAGTCAGATAGTAAAGGCTGAGAATTAAGCAGCAGGTTGCGGCCCCTTCTTCCGCGGTTAGAATGAACAGCCAGCCGATTAAAAATCCTAAAGCCTGACACCCGGCTGAGGTTAGTGACAGTTCGGCCGGATACCAGTTGTAAATAGCCAAAGCCGCAGTTACTGCCAGTAAAATGCCGGCGCAGCTTCCGGTTAATATCGGTAAGGCTCCCAAAAACGCCAGAAGCCCTAATCCGGCTAGAGAAACGACAGATTGTGTGGCTGTCAAACCGTCAATTCCATTGAGATATTTATAAGCCCAGGCGAATGTTGTCCAAATCAGGACAAGAGCCAAGCGGTCAGCCCAGAGGGGAATGTTGTTGTCAAAAAGTACGTATTCTGAGGGAAGAAATTCTGCCCCGATTAATGATGCGGCAAAGAGAAAAATCCAGTTGAATTTAGCAGCTCGCGGCCAGAGAGACAGTAAATAAACAATAAGTGTTGAACTGAAAACAACAGTCATGTTCAGGTATGACCATTCAAACAGCTGATCGTGATAGTCAGGCAGAAAAAAATACAGAACCGTGAAGCCGGCATATGACGTTATCAGCAGCGGCAGAAAAACATCTTTTGCCACAGGTGAGGATGATAATTTGCGGGTGATGACGGAGAACCAGACATATGCGATTAAAAAGCAGCCCAATATTGTGCCGGCAATGATGAAGAATGAACTGTCCATGGTATTCCCTTTATCTTAATTGCTTTTATTATTCTTATAATCCGTTTAATCCATTTCTTCAACCTAGAAGTTAGGTTGTTCATGACTGGCAGGATTATTTTTGATTGATGATTTGCTCGCAGAGTTTTTTGAGAAGCTTATTGGTCGCCGGGAGAGGGCTTTTACTGAGGATGGAAGCCTCGCGGATGACGGAGCTTATGAAGTCATAGTCTCCTGTTTGGTGCAGTCTTATTTGTTCAGCCAAAGGAAAAACATAATTAGAAGGAATGTTGAATATTTGTTTGAGCAAATCTTCCGGCTGTAAGGCTGGTATCGAATCCGGAATCAGGGTTACAATTTCTTGCAACAGAGTTTGTAATTCTTCGCGCAGGGTTTTGTTTTTGGTAATGTCAAAAATGGTTTTTCCTGTGGCAGATGTCAGCAGGGAGCAGGGTGCGTAAAGGCAGAAGTAATTCCAGAAGGACTGTAACGGCAAACTGCTGTTGTGCAAACTTATACGGGTGCCGTCAAGCAGAGCAGACAGCACTTGATATGCTTCCGAAGATGATTCTGTACATAGTGTAATTTCCGGATTTCGCCCGTAGGCAGTGATTTGTTGGCTGCGATAGTTTAGCCAGCCGTCAAAATAAGCGGATATGACAGATATTCCCAAAATATCTGAAATAAAGGTATGGTCTTTAACACGAGTAAATGAGATAACCGGGCAGGTTTTTATTTTGTTTTTTGATAAGCTGGTCAGCATAGCTTTAATCTTGGACGATTGAGCCGCAATAATTAAGGCTTTAGGTTCTTCTTTCAACCAGAGGGCGGTTTCTAATTTGTAGTGGAGTTTCTGCAGCTGATAATCTTCTTTGACTGTTATGCCGTTGGTAGACAGACTGGTGTTTTCTGTTTGTCCGGCCATGACAACGACCCTATGGCCTCCGGCAGTCAGTTTAACAGCCAGAAAATAAGCAAGGGCTGTGTCTCCGAGGATATAGACAGGATGGCTCTCTACGGGGGTGGAGGATGGAAGTTCCGTTGTCTCGGTGTCTTTTTCGGTTGAAAGTGTTATTTTGCGAAACAGCATTTAGGCTACCTTTGTCAGTTTGGCAATGAAGAAAGCATCGCATCCGCCGTATTCGGCTAAATGCGTCGGCAGAGTCCGGATAAAGCCTTCCGGAGTGATAATTTCGGGGAAGCGTGATGATGAAAGGGGCGTCAGTTCGAAACCCTTTTGCTTCGCCAAGAAATTTTTGATTTGTTCTTCGCCTTCGGCTTTAGCAATTGAGCAGGTGCAGTAAATTAATTCGCCTCCCGTTTTTAAGGCTTTTCCTGTCAGGGAGAGCAGTTGTTTTTGTATTTCAGCCTGGCGGATGACATCTTGAGCGTTTTTGATGTGTACTAATTCCGGATGTCGACGGAAAACACCGGTGCCGGAGCAAGGAGCGTCAAGCAGAATGATGTCAAAAGGCTGTTCGTCGAAATTTTGCAGATAAGTCAGGGCATCGGCACAGATAATCTTTTCCGGTTGAAGATTAAGGCGTGTCATGTTTTCTCGCAAAGTATTTAGGCGTTGCTGCGAATTATCCAGAGAAGTGACAACAGCACCCTCATTTAACAGTTGAGCCGTTTTTCCTCCGGGAGCGGCGCATAAATCGAGTACGCGTTTACCTGAGAGGTTTTGTAAACTGCTGACGGCTAATGATGCAGCATAGTCTTGTATCCACCATGCGCCGGTTTCATAGCCTTCCAGGCGGCGGATATTCCCGCTTTCGGGTAAGATTATTGTCTTGCCGTCCAGCGTTTTCCCGCCGAGTTTTTCAGCCCAAATTTCAGGATGTGATTTTACCGTGATGGCCAGCGGCGGTTCAGAAAGGCTTATTTGCTGTATTTTGCGAATCACGCTTGCCGGATAATCCTTATTCAACAGTTCAAAAAACGGAGCACCGAAAAATTCGCCTTTGTCACGAGATTTTAAAACGTCTTTTTCCGCTGCGATTTTGCGTAATACGGCATTTACGAATCCTGCCATATATTTATCGCCATGTTTTTTTACCAGATTGACGTAAGAGTTGATGACGGCATAGTCCGGTGTGTTCATAAACAGCAATTCACAAGTACCGGCAATCAGTGAAAATTCTGTAAAAGCGGCTTTGGCGGGGAGTTTTTTGTTGACAAATTGGCGTAAAACCCGGCGGATGAATTCGTAGCGACGTGTGGCAGTCATCACCAGCATTTTTATAAAGCCCCGGTCAGCATCGGAAGCTTGTTTCATTGGTTCGAAATCCAGAAAACTTCTTTGGCGAAAAGTCTGGGTGAGAATTTGAACTGCTGTTTCACGGTTATCGGACATGATTCTTTTCCTGATTGATGACGAAAACGTATTTTACGCGATATTTGGCGAATTACAAGTGAGAAAATGCGTTATGACTCTTGTCAAGTCTGGAAAAATCATATAACTTTTTATCACTTTTGATTAATAAGGAAAATAAAATGAATAAACGACTTGCGAGTTTATTGGCTGCGGTTTTGTTTCTGCAGGGATGTTCATGGATGTCTGTTTTGAATCCTTGGGCGGATGAAGAGACGCCGAAAGAACAGGCTGAGGTTATCGTACCGCGCGGTGTCAATCGTTATCTTTGGCAGGCTGCTTCGGAAAAAATGTCTAAGATGCCTTTACAGCGGACTGATTTACAAAAAGGATTGATTGTCAGTGATTGGATGGTTGTTAATGGCGTGCCGAATGAAAAGTTTCAGATTACCGTGCGAATTACCTGTGCAGAATTGCGGGCAGACGGTTTGAAGGTTACTGTTTCTAAGATGAATCGCTTGGGCGGTAAATGGGTGGAAACACAGCCAGACAGACGTTTGTCCGGTGAAATCGAAAAAATAATCTTAAATCAAGCAAGTGTATTGTACCGCAGTGCTGTTGCGGCAGGAGAGGAATAATTTAGAATGACTAATAATGCCAGATATAATGGAAAAGCCAGTTTTGACGAGTGGAAAAAAGAGTGGGCTCTGGAAGACCGCTACAATTTTCATACAATTGAAGAAAAATGGCAGAAAATTTGGGATGATGAAAAAGCATACAAGGTAGAAATCGATAAGAATAAAGAAAAGTTTTATGCGTTGGTGGAATTCCCTTATCCTTCCGGAGCCGGGTTGCACGTCGGGCATCCTCGTTCCTATACGGCATTGGATGTTATTTCTCGCAAGAAAAGAATGCAAGGCTTTAACGTTTTGTATCCGATGGGGTTTGATGCTTTTGGTCTGCCGGCAGAGAACTATGCAATTAAAACCGGTGTTCATCCGGCTGTTTCGACGGCTGCAAATATTGCCAACTTTACCAAGCAAATGAAGTCTATCGGTTTCAGTTTTGACTGGGATCGTTGTATTTCCACCTGTGATCCGGAATATTACAAGTGGACCCAGTGGATGTTTATCAAACTGTTTGAAAAAGGATTGGCTTATAAGGATAAAATGGCCATCAACTGGTGTCCGAGCTGTAAGGTAGGTTTAGCTAACGAAGAAGTGGTTAATGGCTGTTGTGAACGTTGTGGTGCGCAAGTCGTTCGTAAAGATAAAGAGCAATGGATGGTTGCGATTACCAAATATGCCGACAGACTGATTGATGATTTAGAGGAACTTGATTTTATTGATCGGGTGAAATCTCAACAAGTGAACTGGATTGGCCGTTCGGAAGGTGCTGAATTGGATTTTGGGTTGGCTGATAAAAGCGGTGAGCCTCTGGAAGATAAGAAGATAACTGTCTTTACGACCCGTCCGGATACAACTTTCGGCGTGACCTATATGGTATTAGCTCCAGAACATGAATTTGTGCAGAAATATATGCATAAATTTGAAAATCCCGAGGAAATTAAAGCTTATGTGGAAGAAACGGCTAAAAAGTCTGATTTGCAACGTTCTATGGATAACAGCAAGACCGGTGTGGAATTGAAGGGGATTAAAGCGATTAATCCTTATACCGGGCAGACTGTTCCCGTGTTTATTTCCGATTATGTTTTAACAGGGTACGGAACCGGTGCTGTGATGGGAATGCCCGGACATGATCAACGAGATTATGATTTTGCAAAAACATTTAATCTGCCGATAATTTCTATTTTGGAAGGTGTAGATATCAGTGAGTGTGCCGGTGAAGGTGATGCTCCGCATATTAATTCAGGTTTCCTTAATGGACTAAAAAATGCAGAAGCGATGAAAGCCGCAACGGATTATGCCGTTAAAAATGGTTTTGGTAAAGCTAAGGTTAATTATAAACTGCGTGATTGGGTTTTCTCTCGCCAGCGTTATTGGGGAGAACCTATTCCAATGGTTTATTGTGAGCACTGCGGTTGGCAGCCGATTTCCGAATCTGAATTGCCGCTGACTTTGCCTCCGGTTCCTGATTATCATCCGAATGATGAGGGCGAATCGCCGTTGTCTAAGGCTGGTGATGAGTGGCTTTATACGACGTGTCCGAAATGCGGCGGCAAAGCTCGGCGCGAAACTGACACTATGCCGAACTGGGCTGGTTCTTCGTGGTACTTCCTGCGTTATTGTGATCCGCATAATGATGAGGCATTTGCTTCAAAAGAGGCTTTGGATTATTGGATGAATGTCGATTGGTATAACGGAGGTATGGAACATACAACTCTGCACTTGTTGTATTCTCGTTTTTGGCACAAGTTCCTCTATGACTTAGGGTTGGTGCCGAGTAAGGAACCGTATCAACGTCGCACATCACATGGAATGATTTTGGCTGAGAATGGTGAAAAAATGTCAAAATCTCGCGGTAATGTGATTAATCCGGATGACATTATCGCTTCTTACGGCGCAGATACATTCCGGTTGTATGAGATGTTTATCGGGCCGTTTGATCAAGTTGCGATGTGGTCAGATGAAAGTTTGATGGGGGTTTATCGTTTTGTCAGCAAAGTTTACAGTCTGTTTTCTAAGGTTGATGCTTCAGAAAAGGCAACGGCGGATGATTTGCGTGCGATGCATAAATGCATTCTGGAAGTGACGGAACGAATTGATCAGATGAAGTTTAATACGGCTGTGTCTTCAATGATGACCTATGTCAACTATCTGAGTGCCAAACCGAAAATTGCAACAGAGTTGTATAGTCATTTGATTAAGCTGCTGTCTCCGTTTACGCCGCATTTGGCTGAAGAAATGTGGGCGCGTTTGGGGAATACGACTTTGGTGGTTGCCGAGACATGGCCTCAGGGTGATGCCAAATTGGCGGAAAATCAGGTTGTAACTTATGCGGTTCAAATCTGTGGTAAGATGCGTGGGACAATAGATATGCCGAAAGGAGCTTCTAACGAAGAAATTCAGGCTCAAGCCATGGCTTTGGAAAATGTTAAACGTCAGCTTGAGGGGAAGGAAATCGTTAAAGTGATTGTGGTTCCCAACCGTCTGATAAATATTGTTATTAAAGGGTAATTAGGGCGATTTTGCATCACTCTTTATGTAAGGCTCAAACAAGGAAGATAAATGAAAAAGAAACTTATTGCGTTATTGATGATTATGTTTCTCGCAGCTTGCGGGTTTGAGCCTTTATATGTTCAGAAAAAACATGACAGCTTATGGTTTTTCGGAGGGGAGTTTGATCGTTCCATCAGTTCGGAAATGGCTCAGATTAAAATAGTTGCCAGCGGCGAAAGGTTTGGGCAGCTTATTCGTAATGATTTGTTGGATATGCTGACACCGCTGGGGCAGCCCAAACGTCCAAAGTATCGGCTGATGATTGATCCGCAGCGTGAGGCTGTCTATGATCAGGCTTTGCGAGATGACATTACGGCAACGCGAAAAAGAGTTGAATATTCGGTTGCTTATACAATGTTTGAGGATGGTCAGGAAATCATTAAGGGAAATTCCGTTGCTTACGGTAGTTATGATATTTTGGCGAATCCCTATTCCATGACAATTGCTCAAAAGAAGGTGATGAAAGATTCTGCGCAGATTATTGCTAATGATATCAGTTTACGAATCGGGGCTTACTTCCATTCTCGGATAACGAAAAAAGGGTCTACCAGTGATTTATAAGCAGGTACAGATTGATAAGTATCTCAAACGGCCTGATGATGCTTTGCGGGCAGTGTTAGTTTATGGCTCTAACGAAGGGTTGATGTCCGAATATGTCAAAAGTTTTACCAAAGCGATTTGTCCGGATGTTAATGATCCGTTTCGAGTTGCTTATTTGAATGGTGCCGATGTCAACGGTGATCCCGGAATTTTGTTTGGTGAATATGGCAGTCAGTCTTTAATGGGTGGTCGCCGGGTTATTGTTGTGAAAGATGCTGATAACAATTTGACCAAACATCTGAAATCTTTGTTTGAGACAGCAAAATCCGATGCTTTGCTGATTATTTCTTCAGGGAGTTTGAATAAAAAATCATCATTGGTTAAGTTGGGTGAAGACAGTGACTATATGGCTGTTATTCCCTGCTATGAAGATCGGGATGAAGATATATACGGTGCAGCACGAACAAAGTTTGTTGAGGCGGGATATACGATTGGTAATGAGGCTTTGCAGCTTCTTTGCGCCCGTTTATCCAATGACCGCAAAAGCTCTATGGGTGAAATTGATAAACTGATGACTTATATGGGAGATCGGAAGAATATCACCAGTGAAGATGTGGTGGCTATTATCAGTGATAATTCAGCCTCAACGGCAGATGATGTCTGTTATTTTGTGGCCGGAGGACAGACGGAAAAAGCTTTGGCGGCATTTAATAAATTGTTAAATGAAGGTGCTGAACCGATTTCTATTATCCGCAATGTGACTTATCATTTTAGCAAAATTCTTTCTTGTATGGGGATGACAGAGCAAGGTGAAACGATTGACAAAGCTTTGATGCGGATGTCGCCGCCAATTATTTTTTTCAGGAAATCTAGTTTTAAATCGCAGGTTTCCATTTGGCCGAAAGAGCGTTTATTCAGTGTTTTGGAATTGTTGTATAAGTGTGAACGAGATTGCAAAACAACGAATATGCCGGCTGTTGAATTGGTTAGTTTTACCTTAATGCAAATTGCTTCAGCAGCGGCTAAGCTCAGTCGGCGAGGATATTAAAAAAGGCATCGATATTTCGATGCCTTTTCTATTGTTTATTAGATACGAGTTTTGACAACTTCGTGAACTTCGCAAGAATGGTCGAAAATCAAGTATAAAGAAGACAGACCGACCAAAACGTAGCACATACGGGTCAAAAGGGTCATCGGACCAAACATCATAGACAAGAAGTCAACGCCTAACAGGCCGATTAAACCCCAGTTCAGACCACCGATAATGGTCAAAACGAAAGAAATTTTCTTAATTAATTCCATGACACTCTCCTAAAAAAGGTTTTATCTTTTGTACGAGTATGATATAGCTATGGCAGAAAAGCTTTCAACGGGAATAGACTTAATGTATAGTGAAAAGTTTCAGAAATTTATAGAAATGTGGCAGAAAGATTTTGCCATTGAGCGGACAATTGATGAAAAAGTATGCGTTGACCGCGATGGAAATGCTTTACCGTGGTATACTTATCCGGCAATAGAATATTTGTCGCAGTTTGACTATACCCAAAAGAAAGTGTTTGAATTCGGTTGCGGAAATTCATCTTTATTTTGGGCGGAGCGTGCTGCTTCAGTCACCAGTATTGAAGATAATCCCAAGTGGTTTGAAAAGTGGCAACAAGAGTTTCATCATTCCCGCTTGGATGTTCGTTGGCGGGATGAGGGTGAGATTTATGAGAAAGCGATTTTTGAAGACGGTTTGACATATGATGTGATTGTGGTGGATGGCAAACGTCGTGCGGAATGTGCCGCGACTGCGGTGGAAGCCTTGGCTCCCGGAGGGATTGTTATTTTAGATGACAGCGACCGGATTAACACCAGCAAGGAATATGTAAAAGCTGTAGGATGTTTACGAGAAGCTGGGCTGATTCAGGTTGATTTTTACGGTTTTTGTCCGATGAATTGTTATACCAAAACAACATCGTTATTTTTATCTCGTGATTTTGATTTCAAATCAGCTTACCCTGTTCAGCCGATTAACGGTATTGGTAACTTGTGGTCTATGCAGCGCAAAGCGCGTAAAGAATTTTATAAAAATAATGGTTAGGCTGATTTCAGCATAATCAACTCCGGCAGTCGGGAAAGAAGTTCTTCATGTGAGAGCGTGAAATCGCTGTCAATCCATATTTGTTCCAATTCATTTAAGACATCGCCTATTTTACGGTTGTCTTTAATGCCGGCAGCAATAACGTCTCGTCCTTTTATGTTGAAAGGCGGAAGAGAAATGGCGGCAATATGAGTCAGTCGTTGTTTTAAATCAGGCAGAACCCGGCGGTTTAATGCGCTTAGCAAGATGAGTTTGTCTCGGCAGAATTCATTGCCATGAAGATAAACCAGACGTCGCAGAGCCTTTTCTTCCAGAAGTTCTTCAAAGAAAGGATGATGTTTGGCCCAGCCGACAAAATCATCTTTTTGTTTATTGCTCATCCGTAGGCGGGTTGCCAGGTTTTCAGCCAATGCCGGATTGGGGTTATAAAGAATGAACAGTCGGCGTAACGGAGCGTTGGGCAATTCTTTAACATCAATGGTATTGACCAGAAAATCCAGTTCTTCCAGGTAGTGGGTATCTGGAAAAACATAGCTTAAAATTTCGTTGTCATACATGATTTGTAAGGTTTCGACCACTTTGGGGGTCAGAAGTAACTTAAATAATTCGTCACGAATACGCTCCATGGACAGTTGTTTCAAACCGTCACGGTTTTCCTTGCAGGCTTCTAATGCTTTGCGATCAATCGGTGCTTTGCCGAAAATTGAATAAAAGCGGAAAAAGCGTAAAATACGCAAATAATCTTCCTTAATCCGCTGATTGGCACTGCCGATAAAGCGGACAATACCTTTTTCTAAGTCGTCTACGCCATTGTAATAATCAAATACGTTGCCTTTTTCATCGGCATAAACGGCGTTAATGGTTAAGTCTCGGCGAGAAGCATCTTCGTTCCAATCAGAGGTAAACACAACTTCAGCATGGCGACCATCTGTTTTGATGTCTTTACGCAGGGAGGTTATTTCAAGCACCTGATTGTCAATCAGTACGCCGACAGTGCCGAATTTTATACCGATGGGAATAGTTCTCAGCCCGTTTTCTTCACAGGCTTCAACCAGTTCATCAGGGGATAAGTCTGTTGCAAGGTCAAGGTCAAATCCTTTGATTCCGGCGATGGCATCACGCACCGCGCCGCCGACAAAGCGCAGGACACCGCCGTGATTTTCAACGATGCGGAATAGATTCAGTATGTTGGGGTTACTGATTAAGTTGTCGATATTCAGGTATTTGTCTTTGAACATTTTGTGCAATATCCCATATTTTAATTTATGGCCTATTGTTAACAGTTTTTATAACTTTTTCCAGTATATTATAGCAAATTTTGATAACTTTGTGAGTAGATAGGTATGAAAAAGTTTTTAACGGCAATTTTGTTGTGTGGTTTAACGGTTTCCGGGGCGGCTCAGGCAGCTGCGCCGCAGTTAATCGGTGAATATGATGATTGGGCTGCCTATTCAGTTAAGGATGGAAAAGGAACGATTTGCTATATGGCTTCCACACCGAAAAAAGATGAAGGTAAATATACTAAGCGCGGTGATATTTATGTGATTATTACTCATCGTCCGGCTGAAAAAAGTTTCGATGTGGTTAATTTTGTGGCCGGTTATACCTATAAAAGCGGTGCGCCGGTGGTGGTTAAAATAGGCAAAGATAGTTTCTCCCGCTTGTTTACCGATGGCGACAAAGCCTGGGCGATTGATGATAAAGCCGACAAAGAGCTGGTGGCTGCAATGAAGCGTGGTCAGCGGATGATTGTAGACGGTGTTTCATCTAAGGGCACGAAAACCAAAGATACTTATTCCCTGAAAGGCTTCAGCGGTGCTTACAAAGCTATCAGTTCTAAGTGCAAGAAGAAATAAAATGGCAGATAAAATTGAACTGATAGGGTTAAACAAAGAGGATTTGACAAGTTTAATGGCAGAAATCGGTGAGAAGCCATTTCGCGCCAAGCAATTGTATCAATGGTTATATGTGCAAGGGGCAACTTCTTTTGAGCAAATGACCAATTTGTCAAAAGACTTGCGAGCCACGTTGGCGGATAAATTTACCATAACCCGTCCTAAAATTGTGGCAGAGCAGCTTTCTAAAGATAAAACGCATAAGTGGTTGTTGGAATTTGCCGATGGCCAGCGCATTGAAACGGTATATATTCCAGAAGCGGATAGAGGTTCGGTTTGCATTTCTACTCAAGTCGGCTGTGCTGTGGGATGTACTTTTTGTCATACCGGTTCTCAGAAAATTACCCGTAATTTAACGGCCGGTGAAATCGTCAGTCAGTTTATGGTTGTGCGCGATGTCTATCATGAATGGCCAAGCACAACAGGTGATAACCGTATGGTGTCTAACATCGTGGTTATGGGGATGGGAGAGCCTTTGCATAACGTTGATAATGTCATTAAAGCTTTGCAGTTATTGACGGATGGTGATGGTATTGTTATTTCCAAACGTAAAGTGACGTTATCTACTTCCGGCATTGTCCCGCATATGTTGCGGATTGCGAATGAAACCGGTGTTAAATTGGCTGTTTCTTTGCACGCGCCGAATAATGAAAAACGTTCGCAAATTATGCCAATTAATAAGCGTTATCAAATTGAAGAAATTTTACAAGCTTGTCAGGAATATCAGAAAGTTGTTACCAGTCGTTTTATCACTTTTGAATATTTGATGCTTGACGGTATAAACGATGGTCTTGATGATGCTCACCAATTAATTGAGCTGATGAAAAAATATAAAATAGGTGCTAAGTTTAATCTTATTCCGTTTAACCCATGGCCGGGATGCCCCTACCAACCCTCCTCCAACAACCGAGTTCATGCTTTTTCCCGTGAGTTGGAAAAAGCTGGTTTTGCTGCTCCGATACGCATTGCCAGAGGGCAGGATATTCTTGCCGCATGTGGTCAACTCAAAAGTAAAAAACTCGTCTAGCTGGTAACTAGAGCAATTTTACGCTGTCGAGAAAATGCTCATGTACTATTATGTACACTCCGCTTTTCTCGCAGCTGGAAATTACTCTATTTACGCACGCTATCCGAGTTTTTTGTAATTTTTATACATTGAAAAAATTAGCGACGTAGCATAGCCCTTTACTGTGTTTTTAATATGTTTCCTTTTTAGGGGGCTTTTTTCTTTCTTCATTCATATTTTTTGATTTATATAACCGGCTATATAAGAGGTGTAGCTTGTTTTATTCTCCAAGTTATATTTTTCAATTTTTTTGTGAAGAATATACCTTATTGTGTGTCACAAAAATTTCATAAAAAAGTTAATGTATTTTTAGTGAAAGTATAATAATATTAAATCAGGATGTTTTTTTAGTCCGTTTAATTTTAATCTTTTTACTAGGGAGATGTGTGAT
>CANDEX010000040.1 GCA_947383875.1 uncultured Azospirillum sp.
TCGGCGCATCATTCACAATTGCCCGAGCAATGGCAACACGCTGTTGCTGCCCTCCGGATAATTGATTAGGTTGATGATACATTCTCTTATCCAACCCCACCTGTTTCAATGCCGCAACAGCACGTTTATGACGTTCATCCGCGGCAACCTGCGCATAGACCATCGGCAGTTCAACATTTTCCAAAGCTGTTGTCCTTGACAATAAATTAAACCCCTGAAAAACGAAACCGATTTTTCTGTTGCGAATTTCCGCCAATTCATCAGCAGTCAGCTTTTCAACATTTTTGCCATCAAGCTGATAATGTCCCGAACTGGGCTTATCCAAACAGCCGAGAATATTCATCAAAGTTGACTTTCCGGATCCTGACGGCCCCATAATTGCAACAAATTCACCACTTTCAATCACCAGGCTGATACCTTTAAGAATCTTAAGATTCAAGCCATCTAAAGGATAGGATTTTGTAATATTTTTTAATTCAATTAAAGCCATTAGCGCGGCATCCTCATACGCATTGTCCGACCACCGGACGTACCGGCTGCAGCCTCATCGGTAATAACCTCCATTCCTTCTTTCAAACCATCTCCGCTAACTTCTGTAAAATCTTCATCAGCAACCCCGGTTTTGATAACAATCCGATTCGGACGTCCTTTATCCAAAGTCCAAATACCTTTATCTTTATAACGTTTGGTTTCGCCGCTGCCATCTGTTACAAAAAAACGCAGAGCTTTATTGGGGGCCAACAAAATATCTTTCTTTTCAGCCGTAATAATTTCCACATTAGCCGTCATCCCCGGTTTCAGTTTCAAATCAGCATTGTCAACTTCAATAATAACCTCATAAGTCACAACATTTGAAGTATTAATTGCCTCATTGCGAACCTGCATAACCTTGCCGTAAAAAACATCATCAGGAAAACTGTCGACACTAAATTCAACCACCTGCCCGTTTTTAACTTTGGCAATATCAGCCTCCACAACAGAGGCTTCAATCTGCATCTTAGTTAAATCTTCAGCAACGTTAAACAAAGTCGGTGTCTGAAAGCTGGCAGCAACCGTCTGTCCTACCTCAACCTCCTTCGACACCACAATTCCATCCACCGGAGAAATAATTTTGGTATAACGCAACTCGGTCTCTGCAGCATCTAATGCAGCCTGCGCCTGCTCCACCTGTGCTTTTTTTAATGCAACCTGCGCCACGGCATTGTTATATTCCTTTTCCGATAAATCCAATTCTTTATCTGCCGAATAACGAGAGGCATTGAGTTTTTTAATCCTCCCTAATTGCTTTTTGGCATAATCGACTTCATTTTCAGCAACTTGAACTTCAGCTTTAGCCACATTCAATGCCGCACGTCTTTGCCCGACAGTCGCCTCAAACAACGCCGGATCAATCTGTGCCAACAACTGATCTTTTTTCACTTCTGAATTATAATCAACATAAATCTCCGAAATAGTTCCGGAAACCTGAGTACCGATATTAACCGTCGAAATAGGATTAATCGTTCCGGAGGCCGTAATTTTTTCAATAATATCCCCCTTAGCAAGCTTATGTGTCACATAAGACTTCCCTACTCCGTCCGCTTTGAAATACCAGCTGGCCAAACCACCAAGGACTCCGGCAACAATGATAATTTTAACGCTTTTATTCATAACTTTACGCTTCCCGCCTATACATAATCAGAGATTTTTTTATAATATAAGCCTATTTATTTAAATTTATCTAAAAAATTTCATAAAAATCACTTGTCAAATCACACCTTTTTGTCTATATTAAAAGACAATATGTGATTTTTATTCTTATTATTTATTAACGAGACCGGGAGCTAAAAAGTTCAAACTCCCCGTCACAAAAAAATCTTTTTTTCATATGAAGAAAATTGAAGAACTAAGCCAGAGAGATGTTGCTAAGCTGGATGGAACCAAAAAGATGATTGCCTGCAGCCCCGCTTTCCGTAAGCAGCTGATAACAACAATCATCAAAAACGTCATCACCCAGACAACAACCGACGACGATGAACAAAAAGCAGCACTGCTGCTCGCAAACAAGAAGCTCTGCGTTCCTGAGTGCGCTAACAGCTACCGCATTCTGTGCGAAGTGATTATCAAACACCCCTCGGTCTTTGATGAAGCACTCATCAGAAAAGCTCGCTACTACGCCAAGACCAATGAGCTGACAATCAACGTGTAAGACAACTTTTCACTCTGAAAAAGCTTCAAAAAACAAATTATTAATTCTAATTATCAATCCAATGGCTAAAGAAGTAAATGAAATCCTCAAGACTTTGTCTCAGGAAGACTTGCGAAGACGCAAAAAGATTGCCGGAAAGCTGTTCAAAGCTCATTTCAGCAGCCACGAACTCCGCAAAACATTTATCCGAGAATTTGCAGCAACTTTGCGTAAAAATCGCAAAAACGCTGTCGAAACCGGAAATGAAGAGCAAACAAAGCTAGACGAAGAACGTCTGATTGCTTTCTTGATGATATTCAAATTCTGCCCGTTCGTCAGCTACCGCAAACAGGTAGGCGATGTTCTGATTGAGGGTCTGAAGTATCAACAGAAAGACATCAAGAGATATTGCTTCCAGTATGCCCACGAACGCATCTTGGAAGGATTCTCTGACATCGGCTGGTGGATGAAACTTCTGAATAAGAAGTACGTCTCCAAATATGCATGGAAACTCCTGCGTATAAATGCTGAAACCATTGCCATCTGTGCCAGAGTTGCGTTAAAAGACGCAATCATCTTCTGGTCAAAGGATGAAGTAACGCAAAAAAAATGGCAGGAACTCGATGACGAGTTCGGTTCTCATTTTGATTACGTTGCAGAGTTCTCCCGCTCCTAAGCGGCTTATTCCCCTGAACATTAACTGTTCGGGGGTTTTATTTTTTCAATTTCACCCGACACAATCAAAATATAACCCGTCAAAAAATCTCAATTTTATAACATTTAGGCCTTGCCAAAACATCAATTTTTGTCTATAATATTTAATTGAGTAAAATACTAATTATGTCAAACTATAAAAAAATCATATAATTATGGAAACAAAAAAATTTCAATCAAGACGTCTCACTCAGGCAGAAAAAGCATTTTCCAAAACCCTGACTGTCGCCATCCTGCGTAAAGAATTCATTATGCGTCTTAATAATGGCGAAAATCTGGAAGGTATGGAAGAAGAATTTAAGCATCGCTTAAATGAGGCTTTGAAAGCTATCCGTCAGGCAGAACTTGATGAAATAGCTCACCAAAAACATGACGAGCAAATATTGATCGACCTGCAAGCCGCTAAAGAAGATCCCCACAATCTGGAACTTCTGGAAAAAGCCATGCAAATCCCCTACAATGTCCATGTATGGGTAAAGCAAATAAAGCACCTCTGCGACCTTTTTGTCTCGATAAAAGATAACCAAACTGCTGTTTTCCAACACGCAATCGGCTATCGTTTTCTTGATAAATCGGCAGAATTAAGAAACTTTATAAACGGCATGACACTGGAATTTATCTTCATGGGAGGATACTTCACCTCCTCAAGCTGGCTACTGCTGACCAAGCACCGCAAGCTGATAAAGCAACAAGGTCTTGACGGTCGTGCCACACATTTGCTCAAAAATATGTTTTACACTTTGTGCCGTCGGGAAACACTCCTCCCCCCGCGCAAAGAATATGAAGCTCACGAACCCGATATGATGCGGATTGTCAATGAGCTTTATGAAAAATCACTGACCCGCGGTTTATATACTGAAGAAAAAAATATCCTCAACGTATACAATCTGCTTCAGGTCTTCTCATAATCGAAACCCCGCTGATGTTCCGTCATCAACGGGGTTTTTTAATTTCTCAAAGCATAATCGCCTAATACCGATAATTCCTCTTTACTAATTTCCATACGAAACAACAGCGCGGAGCGCACCTACAGTACTGCTTTTTGATGCATTTCCAGACTTCACTCCTCCCATCATCCCATATCTCCAGGCAGAAGCTTTAGAATTTTCCGTAGAAGACCAGCTATACCCTTCTTTTATCTCCAAAGTGTAAAACCCTGCCTCATTTATCAGAACAAGTGTCGTATTGATATCATCTTTCAAAACAAAAATATTACCTAAATCTCTCATACTCGGCACAAACCAATTTGTTTTTTTGCAAAAACTTTCTAAACACCCTTCCGGTTCATATTTATTGCTGGCTAACGCCGCAACAGCCGTCCCGCTGCAAGTACTGGATAAAATCGCATCCACATTCTTTCGACCGTCAATGCCGCAAGTATTCAAACTACTTTCATCAGTACAATTATCTAACCCGGCCACATCACAAAGGCCGGTTGACCAAGCCATAGATGACGGTTCACCAGAAATATGCTTACTGCCGTCACTTTTAACGAATGTTAAAGAAACCGCAAGTTTATTAACCTCATCAAATACCACACCGATTGGTGTTTTTCCTTTAACTATTTTGGAAACAACCGTTCCATCTCCATAGATAACAGGTAACGGCGTTTCAACAGAATCATCACAAGCAGCCTTACCTAAATCCCACGGACATTTAAGAAAAGCCCCCTTACATTTGGAAGCATCTGCCGTAAAACCCAATTCTTCACAATCCGGAGGAGCAACACACTCTCCTTTGACTGACAACGGAATAAGCATCATCCCCAATAAAAACGCAAAACCAACATTTTTCATTTGACACCTCACAGATATTATCAAAACCATATCCATCATAAAACACGTTTCGTTATTTGTCAAATAATGCTGTGAGCTATATTTTTTTATGGCTAAAAAAAACTCATCAAAAGATATAAAAAAACCCTCGAAGCAATATCTTCGAGGGAATAACCTAAATTAACTGTCCGCTAAACTTCATACCTCGCAGCAACTCCGCTATCGGCATTTTCTTTTTTCCTTGTCGCTGAATTTCTGTTACCTCCAACGCTTTATCCCCACAAGCAATGACTAACTTTTCATCACCTGTAAGAATTTGTCCCGGATTTCCGTTTGCTTCAACCACAACGGCCCGTAAAATTTTATAACGTTCGCCGCCATATTCAAAAAACACTGCCGGATAAGGATTAAATGCCCGTATTTTACGCTCTAAAATTTCTGCCGATTGAGAAAAATCCAGCTTACTTTCAGCTTTATCTATCTTCGTGGCATAAGTAACCAAAGCCTCGTCTTGAACTTCCGCCTGAAGCGTTTGCCAATTATCTAAAGCTTCAACAATCAATTTCGCACCTAAATCAGCCATATCATCATGCAAGGTTTCTCCTGTTGTCTCAGCCGTAATCGCCACAGAACCTTTCAACAACATATCACCGGCATCCAGCTTCTCTACCACTTTCATAATGGTAATACCGCTTTCCTTATCTCCTGCTTCAATAGCTCGTTGAATCGGTGCCGCACCACGCCAACGTGGCAACAAAGAACCATGGATGTTAATACACCCCATCGGAAAAGCATCAATCACAGCTTGCGGTAAAATCAATCCATACGCAGCCACCACGGAAATATCAGCATTCAGAGCCCGTAACTCGGCCTGAGCCTCTTCATTCCGTAATGTCTTCGGGGTCCGTACAGGAATTTGATGAGCTTCGGCAAATTCATGCACCGGAGATTTAGTCAACTTCTTACCGCGTCCGGCTTCCTGCGGTGCCCGAGTATACACACAAACCACTTCATGCTTTTCAGTTAAAGCTTCTAAAGCTTTCACTGCAAACTCCGGGGTTCCCATAAAAACTATTTTCATTATTTTGCGTCCTCCGCAAGATTATATAGTGATAATTAGCCTTCAGAACTGTCTCTATGCTTCTTCAGCTTTTTCAACAACATCTGTCTTTTCAAACGACTGATACGATCAATATATAAAATTCCGTCTAAATGATCCAATTCGTGCTGAATAACAATCGCCAGAAAATCATCTGCCAAAATTTCTTGTTCTTTACCGTTATAATCCAAATAATGAACCCGAACCTGAGCGTGACGTTCCACCTCTGCTCGCTGATCCGGCACAGAAAGACATCCTTCTTCACCACAGACCATATCTTCCGACCGCCAGATAATTTCTGGATTCACCAAATACATCGGATTCCCGGCTTTATGACCGCTTCCGTCACTTTCCTGCTCGGCATCAATCACCACAATCCGTTTAGATACCCCGACTTGCGGCGCAGCCAAACCTACTCCGGCAGATTCATACATTGTTTCCAGCATATCATCCAGAAACTGCCGTAACTCATCATCAACCTTTTCAACTTTGACGGCCTTCTGCTTTAAAACAGGATGCGGATACTCATAAACTTTCAACATTGCCATCTTGCATCTCAGTTTCTTTTTTCAAATCATCGCGCACATCATGTGCAATCTGATCCAACAGAGCATTAACCATTTTCGGTTCCTGCTTAGTGAAAAAGGCATAAGCTAAATCAACATATTCTTTAATAATAACTTTAGCATCGACCTCTAAGTTGGTTGTAATTTCATAAATTGCACATAGCAATAAAGCTTGCAATGTACCGTCCATACGTTCAAAAGTCCATCCTTTGCCCAGATATGAATTAAGAGACTTTTCAATATCTTCCTTACGGGAATGAACACCTTTAACCAGCTCGGAAAAATAGGCCGTATCCATTTCATGCACCGGAACCATTTCTTCCTTATCCATGGATTTTTCGGCAATCACATAGCGACCGACTTTACCATCCACAAAATCCTTAATCACTTCATCCACCGGATTTTCTGCGGCAGCAATCATATACGTCGCCTGAACAGCTGCCAGACGGGATTCGCTTTTCATTCTGATTTTTTCTGAAATATATTTTTTTGGCATATTAATTTTCCTTCACAACCAAGCCGGCCTCTGGTTTTGCCAGCCGATCTAATGTTTCTACAAATTCTTCAAAATCCTTAACTTCCCTAAAATCCTTATAAACCGATGCAAAACGGATATAAGCGATATGATCAAGTTTGGATAAAGCTTCCATCACATATTCACCAATGAGAACTGAGGGAATTTCCGTCTCCCCCGAACTCTCCAATCGCCGCTGAATGGAATTAACAATTTTCTCCACCCGCTCAATATCCACCGGCCGTTTGCGAACAGCCAATAAAATGGAATTTTCCAGCTTATCGCGATCAAACATCACTTTCTCGCCGTTTTTCTTAACGACCACCAATTCCCGTAATTGGATTCTTTCAAACGTAGTAAATCGTGATCCACACTCCGGACACTCACGACGACGGCGAATTGCGGTATTATCCTCGGCATTTCGGGAATCTTTGACCTGTGTGTCATCGCATCCGCAAAAAGGACATTTCATAATAACCTCACGGATTAGTTTCATCTTGTCCCTTTATAAGGATAAAGGGCTTATTTTGCAATAGCTTATTTCACCTTAAACTAAAATATCTTTCATTATCGCAATTTTGTCTATTGATTTTTTTTCAAAAGTATGATAAGCCCTAAAACATAATGAGATTATTCTTCCTATTTTTTTAACTTCTAAATTTTAATAATTATGAAAAAGTTTTATCTTGTGGCTCTCGCAGCCATCGTAACAATGCTCGCTTCATGTGACAAGAAACCCAAAGTAATCGAAGAAGTACTCGCCAACCCCGACTACACATCCGTAACAGTCGAAGGCTCCGGTAAGTATGGCATCATCAACAGCGCAACCAAAGCAGAAGTTCTGCCTCAGATGTTCAACAACATCGACTATCTCGACAGCGGCTACTTCCTGACTCAAGACTCTGTAGGATATATGCTCTTCAATTCCGCCGGCTTGGCTCTCATCCCCTCTCAGGACGAAATCATTGCCCGTGACGGATACTTTGAACTCTCGGCAGGCGACATCAAAGGCTACTACTTTCTTGAAGAAGGATCGACAGTTACCGGTTCATACGAACAACTGGAGCTTGACCCCGCCGGCAACATTATTTTCCTCCAAAACGGAAAATACGGTATTCTAAACAGGAAAGGTGAAACAGTTATCCCCGGCGAATATGACCAAATTCTCTGGGACGGCCAAAATTACAACGTTGTCAAAAACAAAAATGACAAACGTCCGTATTTCAATGACAAGACCAAAAAATACAATTGGAATCTTGCCGAAGCCGTTATACTGGATCAGAATGGCAAACAGATAAAAAAACTGACTGCCAAACAAGCCAAGAAAACTTTCGAAGCTAAAAAATAACAGCTTCATCCTCTAACAATAACACCTCCCGCCTTTGGGCCGGAGGTGTTATTGTTATAAAAATATTATCAATAAATCGGAAAACGCTCACACAATGCGACAGCTTTTTCTCTAACCTCAGAAATCACTTGTTCCGCCTCTCCCGCTGCCAAAGCATCAATCACATCGCAAATCCAGTTGGCAATCTGTTCAAATTCCGCTTCTTTAAAACCACGCGTTGTTCCGGCCGGCGTTCCGACACGAATACCTGAAGTTACTTTCGGCGGCATCGGATCAAAAGGAATAGCATTTTTATTACAGGTCATATGAGCCCTTTCCAAAGCGGCAGCCACCACATCTCCGGTTAATTTTTTAGGACGCAAATCAACCAACAGCAAGTGTGTATCTGTTCCGCCGGAAACCAAATCCAATCCGCGCGATTTCAAAACCTCGCCCATCTTTTTAGCATTTTTGACCACTTGAGCTGCATAGTCTCTAAATTGCGGAGTTAAATCTTCACCAAAACAAACAGCCTTAGCCGCAATAACATGCATCAGAGGCCCCCCTTGTGTTCCCGGGAAAATTGCAGAATTAATTTTCTTGGCTATCTCCGCATTATTCGTCAAAATCATACCGCCGCGAGGGCCGCGTAAAGTCTTGTGTGTCGTTGTCGTCACCACATCGGCATACTCCAGCGGATTCGGATGAACACCGCCGGCAACCAAGCCGGCAAAATGAGCCATATCTACCATTAAATAAGCCCCTATTTTATCCGCTATTTCACGAAAACGCTTAAAATCAATCTGACGCGGATAAGCCGATCCGCCGGCAATAATCAATTTAGGTTTATTTTCAAGAGCCTTACGTTCAACCTCATCATAATCTATCAAACCGCTGTCTCTACAAACACCGTAAGAAACGGCTTTCAGCCATTTTCCCGAAAAAGAGACCTTCGATCCGTGAGTTAAATGTCCGCCTGCATCCAAAGACATTCCCATAATCATATCGCTTGGCTGCAATAAAGCCACATAAACAGCCGTATTAGCCTGACTGCCGGAATGAGGCTGAACATTAACAAACTCTGCACCAAAGAGTTTTTTAGCGCGTTCAATTGCTAAAACTTCCACCACATCCACGCATTCACAACCGCCATAATAACGATGTGCGGGATAACCTTCCGCATATTTATTAGTCATAATAGAACCTTGCGCTTCCATTACCGCTCGAGAAACAATATTCTCGGAAGCAATCAGTTCAATCTGATTTTGCTGACGTTTTAATTCACATTCAATCGCCGCAAAAACATCTTTATCTTCATATTGTAAATCCTGTTCAAAATCCATCTAACAGTCTCCCAGATTATCTAATTTACCGATTCTTCTTTCATGACGACCGCCTTCAAAACCGGTATTCAAAAAAATATCCATCCGTCGAGCAGCCTCTTCAAAACTCATGGTTCTGCCACCCAAAACAGCAATATTGGCATTATTATGCTGCCGAACCAAAGCCGCCACGTCATCACTATACAAAACAGCCGCCCGAATACCTTTATAACGATTAGCAGCTATCGAAATCCCGATTCCCGTTCCGCAAATTAAGATTCCGGTTTCAACATCTCCGGATTTAATCTTTTCACACATACGCCCTGCCATATCAGGATAATCACAGGAGTCTGAAGAATGCGTCCCCAAATCGAGCAAATTAATACCTTTTGCTGCATAATAAGCGATTAACTTCTCTTTTAATTCAAATCCGCCGTGATCGGCCGCGATTGCAATCGTCATCTCAATCTCCCTAATTATCATTTTTTCTTATCATAAAAGATAAGACTTGTTTTGCAATGTTAAATTATCCCCCATACACAACACATAAAAAATCATCACCTAAAGATATGATTTTCAAAAAAATTATAAAAAAGTGCAAAATAATGCAAAAAAGTTATTGACGTGGATTAAAAAGTTTGTATATATAAAGGACGTTGAGTGAATGAGGAACTCAGTTGAGGTATCCCGATTGGCCGGTTGGCAGAGTGGCTCATGCAGAGGACTGCAAATCCTTGTACATCGGTTCAATTCCGGTACCGGCCTCCAAAATTCATTCATACCGCATATTATTCCGGCTTAGCTCAGCGGTAGAGCAATCGGCTGTTAACCGATTGGTCGCCTGTTCGAATCAGGCAGCCGGAGCCAATAAAAAACCTCCCCTTTGGGGAGGTTTTTTATTGGCTGTGACTTCCTTGCCAAGAACAACGACTGCCTATTCGTATCAGGCTCGAGGATAAAAACAACCGCTGCTCCGGTTGTTTTTACCGCAAGAGGCGTAGCTTTGTCAGGATATAAGTGCTTTTTTAGCACGACATATCCGCTACAAAGCAAGTGACCGACGCGCAGTTAGTGAGTGCCCCGCACGAACTTACTAAGCTAGAGCCGGAGCATTTTTATCCTATCTCTGGGGAGGTTTTTTATTGACTGTGACTATCTGTCGAGCGGCGGCCAAAGGGAGCCTGTTCGGTGCGGATAGTTGGCGCGCGCTATTCAATGCGCAAGCCTTACGACTAGGCACCTAAATCTCATAAAGATTCTAAATTGCTACTAATACTTATTTCTGCTCTTTTAAGGAAAACCAGTAAGACAAAGCCTCTTCCAAACTATCAAAAACTTCTGCTAACGACAAATCTTGGTGATTGCGCACCTGATAATCACCACTCTCAGCATGATAGACCAAAATATCTAAATCAGTCTGCCCCAAAACCAGCTGCTTTCCACCCAGCTGATATCTCTCGTTGACTGCAACAATATCATTCAACTCATCTCCGGGCAAAACACCTAATAAAATTGCATTCTCAGAACGAACACTATTCACATAGCGCAACAAAGTCAAATATTCTCCGGGAACATCACAATATTTCATATCCATCAAATATTGCCGGCATTCTTCCAAAAAGCGCGGATTCACACTCTCCCCACACAAAATATCATCATCTTGCAAAAGTTGCTGAGCAATATCTTTTATCAACGTTTTTTCCTTTCCTGACTGCAGTTTGCTGTTGAGAACGAGAAACATTAAATTCTGTCACATCACTGCGAATATTATCTTCCGGTTTATATCCCATGCTGACAGTCCAATACTTTCCGTCATTTTGATTATCATAACGGGTATCAACCATATACTCAATATAATCTTCTGACTTTTCATTACCGCGACGAACAACATCATAAAGTTGATCTCCGTTTGCCAATTCTCCCTGTGTTTTACGAATCACACCATCGGCAACATGCCAAATATCATGCTGCGGAGTCTCTCCGGAAAAATCATTCGGAGCATTAAATTCAGCAATGGCCACATAATTTTTCTGATTATTGGCTTGCCCTCCCAAATATTGAATAGCCCATTTATGATGAACTGAAAAATATGGAATAACACCCTCGAATTGACTGCGGCGGACTTTAGGATTCGGCCGCCCCTCGTTCAAAATACTGGGAATCAAAACATCAATATATGCTTGAGACACCCCGTGACGCAGTAAACTGTCTGCAAATTTTTTCTGGCTTTCCGGCGTGGGAATGGCATTATTTTTCCAGAAAAAAGTCTTATGTCGACTATCTATACCGGGCATAATATCTTCAACAGATAATTTGTTTCCTCTCGCCGGATTATATTTTTCCTTACCAAAAGTATCAAATAAAACCTTACTAAAATCAGCAACCTTCATTTCTTTTAACATTTCCGGCGGAATACCTTGCTGAGCCAATGCCTCACATAACGGAAGCCGCATTTGTTTCAAAATTGTCGTCTTTTGACAAGCCTGCCATGCCGCACAATCATCAAGACGATACATCCCTAACGAATACGATGCTTTCGTTTTATATCTATTAGCACAAAAACGCTGATAGGCAGAAGAATACGGATTATATTTCTTCAATTGAGAAACACTCGGAATATTAAAAAAGCCATTAAAATCCGCTCTGGTCGCTCTTATTTCGTCTTCTGTCGCATGCGTATATGGCTTGCATTCAATCTTCTTATGAAAATACGCCAAAAAGCTGTTTGTCTTTTGCCGTCCATATTCCGAACGTTGCTTCTGATAATTTGTGACTGCTACCCGAATAAGTTCATTCAATTCCGACTGAGGTTTATTATCAATATATTCCTGAAGCTTAACGCGATCTTCCTCACTGCTTGCCACATGAATTAAATGAGTAATTTTCTTAATTTCTTCAGCTTGAATCTTTTCCGAAATGTTATTTTTCAGACGCATTCCATGGTATACGTTATTATTGCTTTCACAATAATTACCAAACAAAGCTTCCAATTCTCGCTGACAGACAAAATCCACCATCTTAAGCTCATTAAACAATCCCGAAGATGTTTGCCGCAATCCGCTCAAAGCGTTATTTATCTGTCGTCGCTCACTTTCTGTTTTGGCTTCTTTACGCAGTTCAGCCATCTGCATATATTTATCAAAAACACCTTCTATCTTTTTAAGAAGTGCCGTTCTTTGTTGATTTGGTAAATCACTCTTACTAATACGAGCTCTTTTTCCCATGAGTATTCCTTTTGTTTTGTCATTCTTTGTCTATAAGATTACCACAATAAAGTAAATATTTCTATAAAAATATGCAGACAAAATCTTAAAATACGCTATAGTATCTCAAAAGGAACTAAATAAATGAGCAAAATATATAAAAATATCGTAATATTAACCGGAGCAGGAATCTCTGCAGAATCCGGTCTGGCTACATTTCGCAGTTCAAACGGCCTATGGAACAATCATAAAGTCGAAGATGTGGCTTCCATTGAAGGATTTGAGCGAAATCCCGCCCTGGTTCATGACTTCTATAACAATCTGAAAACAGAAATACAACAAGCTAAACCTAATCCGGCACATTTAGCCATTACTAAACTTCAACAAAAATATCCGGCAACAATCAGCGTTATTACGCAAAATGTAGATACCCTGCATGAAAAAGCCAACAACGAAAATATATACCACATCCACGGCCAAATAAATCAAGCTGTTTGCCTAAATTGCGGTCAAATATTAGAAACTTTTGGCGATGTCGATACAGAAACCACCTGCTCTAGCTGCCAAACAACAGGCATGATGAAACCCAATATTGTCTTCTTCGGCGAAAACCTGTTACATATGAATAAAGTCGAACGGCTGCTGCAAAATTGCGACTTATTTATCTCAATAGGAACATCCGGCGTTGTTTTTCCAGCTGCCGCTTTCGTACAAACAGCTAAATATTATGGAGCAGATACTTGGGAATTCACCCTTGAGCCAACAGCTAACAATTATTACTTCGACCATCATATCTATGGTTCGGCTGGTCAAACCCTCCCTCCTTTTATTGATAATCTAATAAAAGAGGCAAACATTACATAATCTTTAACATTTGCTATAATACCCAATGCCTTTCTAACGCCAAGAAACCTGGTTGCAGCTTGACCATCTTTTCCTATTTGCTATAATACGGTTAAACGGCTTTTCATCAGTGCGTACGTTGCAGCTTGACCATCTTTTCCTATTTGCTATAATGGTGTCAGGCGTGGATTGGGCAAAGGCTTTGGTTGCAGCTTGACCACCTTTTCCTATTTGCTATAATTTACTTCATCTTCTTCAGCAGCAGATAGCCGTTGCAGCTTGACCACCTTTTCCTATTTGCTATAATTCAACTTGGTATCGGTGGTTTATTAAAGTTGTTGCAGCTTGACCACCTTTTCCTATTTGCTATAATATCGGATTGAAGAAAATATATCGAAAGCTGTTGCAGCTTGACCACCTTTTCCTATTTGCTATAATTGGGACGAAGACGTCGAATACACAGAACCAGTTGCAGCTTGACCACCTTTTCCTATTTGCTATAAT
>CANDEX010000041.1 GCA_947383875.1 uncultured Azospirillum sp.
CAGCCCACCAACGAAAACCGATGCCTTGAACTCGACCATGAATTTTAATATAAACATCTTTTTCCATCAATCTGCCAAAAATGCTTCAACATCAGCCAATTCTTGACGAATGACATCCCGCCGTTTATCAGCTTCCTCATCATGTCCCCATTTATCGGCCTGCCAGATTTCTTCAAGAAATGCAGCTCTGAAAGCATCCTCAGCTGTAAGACGTTTTCGCACCAAAGCTGCCGCTAATAAAACAGACTTGGTAATCCGTGATGCCTCATAAAAAGCGGCCAGTTCTTTATTAGACAACCCCTCAAGAAAAACCTGCAAACGGGGAAGAGACGCGTTGTTCTCTATAGGAACCTCCAAACTCTCGCTGGTCACATAATTTGCTTCCATGCTTTGCTTGGCCCATTCAACAATCGGGTCCCAGATTTTACGCTCTTCCTCAATCAATTCTGCCGCCTCCGGAGAACGAAACAACAACGTATCCGTCAGCGAAAAATTAACCATCCGCTCAATAATTTCATCTCTGTTCTCAGCCACATCCTTAGTCAGAGTCTGCAGTTTAGTCGCCATAGTCTTTAGTCCTTAAAATGATTTGAATAAGTCTTTCACGCCATCACGAATATCACGCACGCTTTTTTCCAGTGCTTTGCCGGTACTTTTAACAGCATCTTTGGTATCCGTCATCACGTCTTTAGCCGCCGTTGAAGCTTTGCTAGGTGCTTGAAAACGATTAGCATACGGCGTACCTTGCAAAGCCGTCCAACACGGTGCAGAATTTGATTCCGTCACCAACTGCGCCCCTAAAAAGGCCGGCCCTGTCGTTGCAACTCCTACAATTGTTTGCAAAGCTTGTTTTTCATCCAGTGCAATTTTCGGTTTTTGCAACGTTCCGCCAACTTTAATGAAAGAAGACAAAGCTTGCATAACTCCTGCATCCTTAAGACTCATCGTCGGTGTCACCGTAAAATCAATCTGATCATTCACAAGATTAACCGCCCCGTTACTGACCAGCGTAATCTGATTCGACTGAACGGCAATACTCTGCGGAAAATTAGCTTTTCCCTTAGCAAAATCAGCCCGCACCACCGCACACTGTAAATCAATTTCCGGATTTTTATTAACATTCAGATTAATCATGCTGAGAACCTGTGTCAAAATATTACCGGTCATAAATTTCAGAGAACCGGCTTGAACCACCGACTTGTCAACAACCGCCGCCAATTGTCCGTTCAAATTCTGAACCAACTGACGATAGGTTGCACCACTTGTTGCCAAATCAGCAATAATCTGTGTCTGACCACCGGATTTAATCCCAAAATCACTATTGCCTTCAACCTGAAATTCTTTGTGCAGATTTTGCAGCAAAACATTCTGACTGTTTAACTTCGCGGTAATCTGCTGAGCCGGCGCATTCACCGTCAAAGAAGCATCTATTTCACCACCACCGAAATCCAAAGCCATGGGTGAAACCGTCAACACACCATTGTTAAGTTTTGCCGTTAAGCTGACATTATCCGCCGTCATCCCCTGTGCAATAACCAGTTGCTTAATATTAACAACAGCATTGGCATTAATCGCTGTCAAAGCCGCATAAGGCACCGGCGTGTTCGGAACCAGCTGCGAAGCTTGCGCCGTACTGATTATAGTAAATTCAGGAAGATTCCAAGCCAATGGCTGTGCCGAATTTAAACTGGTCAAATCAAAACGATCACTGCTCAAATTGACATTAACCATCGGTTTCTGACCATTCATGTCTGCAGACACCATCCCCGTAACCAGATTATTTGCCACATTCAACGTCGAGATATCCGCTTTAACTTTTTTAACATCTCCGGAAACCTTAGTCACCAAAGTGGTTTCCGGCGCATTCATATTACCGGCCGGATTATAAACATTGGCATTAATCGCAAATGTCGGTGCTTTCAACACATTGCTGACTGTTCCATCCGCATTAACATTAATCCCGAAAGCAGAAGCCGACAATTTAACAGGGAAAGGTTTATCTGCCGCCAAAAATTGATTAATAGCCCCCAACGTCGTTTGCCCTTTAATCTGCTGATTATTATACACGACATCAAACGCCGCCGTAATCGGGTCATCCATACTATCCGCAGAAAGTGTGAACTTATTGATTTTCAAATTGGTAACTTGTTTGCTTTTTTGATCATCAAGCTGAAGCACCCCGTTTTCAATTAATACATTTTGAGCAGCAAATCCGGCTAAAATAGCAGCTGCAGGACCTACTTCTTCAGCTTTTTCTATATTTTCACGAATTTCATCGGCATTTTTAACCTGTGCAGATATTCCCGGATTTTCAGCCACAACCTCTTTTACTGAAGCAGCCTCTACAGGCTTGCTGAAATCCCAGCTGGCCTTACCATCTGCCGCTTGCTCCAAATAAACTTCAGGCTGAATCAAGGCAACCGTATCAATCATCACCTCTTTACGCAACAAAGGCAGCAGAGCAAATTTTAATTCCAGCTGCTTAATCTTAACCATTTGCGGCTGTTTTGCCCAAGAAGGATTAGCCAATTCCACATCATTAACAATCAAAGTCGGAATCAAAGAAATACCTAAATCGGCAGAACCGTTAATTGACAGCTTCCGTCCTGTTTCTTTCAGCACCAAATCTTCCGCATAACTTTTATATTTATTCAAATCAAAAGTCTTCAGGAAATAATAGCCCCCACCGATGACACCGGCAATCAAAATTAACAATAAAACGCTGATGACTTTAAAAAACTTTTTCATTCCGACTTACCCCTTAAATTCAATTCCTATTGCAGACAACGCTTTTTTAAAATGCTCCGGCAAAGCTGCTTTAACGACAAGTTCTTTATTATATATAGCCGATAAATCAATTTTGTATGCATGAAGATAAAGTTTATCCGAAAACGCACTATATTTTAACCGACTGTCTCCGCCAAAATACTTGTTATCTCCGACAATCGGACAACCGATATATTCCATATGAGCACGAATTTGATGAGTTCTTCCTGTCAACGGAGAAGCCTCCAACAAAGCAAACTTATCCCCCACTTCATCTAGCACGCGATAGACAGTTACCGCAGCCTTTCCCTCTGATGTAACAACACTTTTCTCACCAATTTTTTCTAACGGAGCCTTAATTTCATCAGATAAATGTTTCGGGGCATGGTTAACCAAGGTTAAATAAGTCTTGGGCAACTTATGTTCCCGAAAAGCCTTTGTCAACTTATCAGCCCAAGTACGATTTCTCGCCAAAACCAAAACACCGCTTGTATCCTTATCAATTCTGTGCACCAATTTGGGCTTTTCAGGCATTTCAAATTTTAAAGCCTCCAACATCCCGTCGATATGCCGTGTGGTATTGGTTCCACCCTGTACTGCCAAACCGGAAGGTTTATTTAAAACGATAATATTGTCATCTTTATAAATAATAAGGGATGTGATAAATGCGGCATCTCTGCCAGAAACTGCCTCTCCGCGAATAACGGCAGCTTGTTCATCCATCGGCGGAACACGCACTTCACTGCCGGCACTCAGCTTCAATGCCGCCTCAGCCCGCTTACCGTCTACTTTTATCTGCTTGGTACGCAACAATTTTTGCAAACGTCCTAACGTCAAATTCGGATAATACTTCATAAACCAGCGATTCAAACGCATTCCGTCATCTTCGGCTTTTACTTTCTTTAATTCAACACCCGGCATCAGATTTTCCTTAATTAAAAACTGCAAATAGTTTAATTTAATCTTTTCCGTTTTACAAATTTAAAAAAGCAAACAACCATAACTTTTTTGTAACGGCTGTTACAGTTATGACATTCTCGTACCAAATCTGTATTAGTTTTCCGTCTTGCTGCTTTGTTTCCCCGCCAAACAATATAAGAGACTGAAATTCGCTCAAACAAAGTCGATAGGCGAGGAAAATAATAAGATTTCAGAGAGGCGACACCGCAGTTCTGCGGCAGCAAAATAGTCCAGTGAACTATTTTGCGCCGAAAAGCAATGAGACTTGTTGTTGTGAGCTAGTGATAACGACGCGACACAACAACTTAGTCGGAATTGGCAGAGGTACGTGAGGATGGCGGCTACTCGCAAAATCTGTATTAGTTTTCCGCCTTGCGGCTTTGTTTCTCCTTTCGGAGTTTGTCAAAATACTCCACCCTCCTCTTAATCTCCCGCTCAAAACCGCGATCAACGGGGTGGTAAATCTTAACGCGGCTCATGCCGTCTGGAAAATAGTTGGCTCCGGAAAAACCATCTTCACAATCGGGATCATACTCATAACCATCACTGTAGCCAAGCTGTTTCATGAGTTTTGTCGGCGCATTAAGAATATTCTTCGGCGGCATTAATGACCCGGTTTTTCTTGCCAGTTCACGCGCTTTATACATGGCTTTATAAACACCGACAGACTTTGGTGCCGTTGCCAGATAGGCCACCAGTTGCATAATGGCTAAATCTCCCTCCGGCGACCCTAGGCGTTCATAAGTTTCCCAACAAGCTATTGCCTGAGTCACAGCATTAGGTTCTGCAAGAGAAACATCTTCGACGGCAAAACGAGTTAAACGCCGCAGCAAATATTTCGGATCTTCTCCGGCTTCTAACATTCGAGCTGCCCAATACAGAGCCGCATCGACATCCGAACCGCGCAAAGACTTGTGAACCGCAGAAATCAAATTATAATGTCCGTCACGCCCTTTATCATAAATCGGTGCCCGTGAGCGAATAACTTTCAGAATACTCTCTTTATCAAAAACTTCACCGTCTTGAGCATAAGCAAACACACTTTCTGCCAAATTAAGAATATAACGCCCATCACCGTCTGCCGTTGACTTCAAAATCTGACGCGCCTCGTCATCCACCGGCAACTTTCGTCCGATTTCTTTTTCAGCCCGTGTCAGTAATTCTTCAAAATTATCCTCATTCAGACGATTTAACACAAACACCTGGCACCTTGACAGCAACGCGGCATTTAATTCAAACGAAGGGTTCTCTGTTGTTGCTCCAACCAAAATAATGGTACCGTCTTCAACATATGGCAAAAAGCCATCCTGCTGAGATTTATTAAACCGATGAATTTCATCAACAAACAACAACGTACCCTTGCCTTGGGTTGCACGCCTCTCTTGCGCATATTGAAACACGCGCTTTAAATCCGCCACACCGGAAAACACAGCCGAAATCTGTTCAAAATACAAATTGGTGTTTTCTGCAATCAAACGGGCAATGGTCGTTTTGCCGCATCCGGGAGGCCCCCAAAGAATAAACGAAGTAATTTTACCGCTTTTCACCATTCTTCCAAGCGGGGATGTTTCTCCGACAATATGCTCCTGCCCCACCACTTCTTTCAAACTTTGCGGACGCAGACGATCAGCCAGAGGTCGTTTAACCTTATTTGAAAACAGAGTTTCTTCCATGTTTCACCGATTCGTTTAGATTTGAGCTTATCATAACAGAAATCTGTCTGATTTCCAGTTTATTTATTGGTCTTTGCAAACGGATTAACATTTCCCGTAGTCTTAACGGTAAAAGCATCTTCCGCCAACCACCAGTCATCGCTTTTTTCCCGTAACGGCACATCTATCTCTGCAGCAACACTCGCTTCTGATAAAATTTTAACCTCAGGATTCTCTGCTAAACTCTCGGTAACTTCATCGTATCTGTCTTCCAGATAAATATCAACTTCCTCTTCTTTTTCAATATTGATACCGCCTTCACGCAACACGGCAATTAAATCCGGCGTATCAATATCTTGAACATTTCGTTCTGCCGCAACATTATTATTCAACAAATAATCTGCTCCGCAGGCCGCCCTGCTTTTCAGCTTATCATCCCTCAAAAAGTTATTAGCCTGAATATTAACCGGAAGATGATAATACCCCGCCACCAGCAACAAATAATGCGAATTATCAAACGTCACGGATTTAGGATGAGTCAAAATATCTCGTGCAATCCGCTTGTAATAATTAGCATCGGCCAATCCTTTTTTGACCTTATAAAAAGCTCCTGTGTCTACTGCAGGAATTTGCACTGTTCTGGTTCCGTAAAGTGATAATTTACTAAAATGTTCACTCATCTGTCGAGCATTTTCCGCCATCATTAATTTGACCGACGTACTGCCGATGATATCTTCCAACTCCTCTTTGCCATATTTATTTTGTAAAGCATTCATACCGTCCGTCAGCATCATAAAACTCATTTTACTTTCATTTCCCTGAGCTAATCCGGATGTCAACAACGCCAACTTCGGCAGCCGCTCAAAGTCATCCAAAATAATCCCCAGAGGAAAGGGACCGGCTTCAGGATACTGATTCAAATTAACACCGATAATCATATCTATTAAAAAACGGCTCATTACTCCGGAAGATTTAACGGCATCCGCAATCGTATATAACGTTGTCACATGCCATTCATCATCTTTTTTCATACCGCGCAATTGCTTAAGCGAAAAATCGCTGAGTGATGTCCGTTGCCGGATATTATCTTTACGAAAAACTGTAAGCGGTGTCATAAGCATGGTAAAAATAATGCGCCTTTGTTTTCTGGTCATATGATAAAGTTGCTGCATTATTTTCACGGATTGTTTATCATAGCCAAAAACCTGTGCTTCTTTAATAAATTCACCCAGCATAACTTTAAATCCGCCGACGGAAGCTTTTTCTTCATCCTCCTGCATAATTGCAAAATAACGCAACATCAAACAATCCGCCAACATCGGCAAACAAAATTCTTTACCTCGCCACAATTCCGGAACATTCTCCCAGCTTCCTACAGGCAGATAATTCTTAACCGTCAGTTTTCCGTTTTGCAAAAGCTTAAGAGCCTGAACAGCATCATCATAATCCATTGCCTGATAATAACTTTCCAACAGCGACCTGTCATCTCTGGCGATTTTCCCTTTTTCCAATAACCCACTTAAAAAATAATCATTAGCCATCGCCTGTTCGGTTTTAGAAATAAAAAACAACAGCAAACCTTCTAACGCCAAGCGACTGTTTCTCTCCCAAAAATCATCCTTATCAACGGGATACAAGCATCTTGTCAACAGCCGGACATAAGCCGCTCGTGCAGCACCTGCCGCAGGCATATCCCGTGGAGACAGAGGATTCCAACGCGGCCAAAATTCTCCTTTTTCAGGTTTATCCGTCAACGTCCAGTTAAAATAAAAGACTTCACCTAAACGGGAACGATATCCGCTGGAATATTTTGCCAACCCACCGGTACTGTCAATCACTGCCAAACAAGCATTATCAGTCTCCAAAACCGAAGGCAGCGACACACAACTGCTTTTCCCCAAACCTTTACTGCCCCAAACAAACACCGACCACGGCTTTTGAAGCTTAAGAAAACGATTTTGATATTTGCCCAAGGCATAATAAATACCCTTTAAAACACCCATTTTCTCAACGTCTTGCGGTTTAGCGTAATGATTTTTCAGCCGATACCATAATTTAAAGGAACAAGGACTTTTAACATAAGCCAATACCGTTGCACCGACAAACAATAACGGCCCGAGCAACGGAATAAAGCTGGCAGGAACCAACTGCCGATATTTCGTTGCCAAACAAAAAACATAAAACCAATCTTTATAAGCAGACCATAATTTTGCCGGATGTTGCAAACAATCCGCCCAAAAAATTTCTATTGTATCCATTGTCTGCTCTGTCAGACCATAAAACATAAAATGTGCAATACTCAGAAAAATCATTCCTGATAAAAAGAAGCCGATTATAACCAATCCGGCTATAATCAGCATTCCCGTCAAACTTTTCTTCCAGTTGCTGTCCGCTTCTATGTAAAGTTTGTCCTTCATCAGCAAACCTTAGTCTCTTGAACGCTCACGAAAAGCATTGATTCTCTCGGAAACCAAAGGTTTAATTTTAGGCCTCTGGGAATCTTCCTGTGCTTTTTCCTGTTCGCTTTCCCTGGAAAGAGCCTGCTCCAGTTCCATTTTCTTATGTCGCCGAGCTTCCAACTCTTCTTGCTTATGCTTTTCAATCAACGCCCGCTTATTATCTTCCAAAACTTTTTTCAAATCTTCAGCCGAAGCCTGAGCTTCCTGCTTATCTTCAGCTTTCTGCGCTATTTCCGCTTTGGTATTGCCGGCCGGCCGTTTAACAACCCGCCGATAAACCTTATGCCCGGCTTTAACAACATCCACCAGTTTCTGTACGGAAATACCCTCATCATGGCGCACATCCCAAACACCGGCTTCCCGTCCGTCATCAAGAAACAAACCGCTGATATCAATCCCCTGAGACTTGCCCGCCTTAGGTTTGGCTTTCGGAGCCATAATACGACGCAACTCATCGGCATTCGGCACTTTCCCGAGAGCCTGAGCTATCTGCTGAGGAGTAATGATACATTCGCTTAAATCTAATTCCATAATATTCACACCGGTAAAATCGCAACCGGTAAAATCGACACCTCGCAAATCCAGATTTTTCAAATCAATTTTTGCCAGATTCAGCATTGTCAGATTCATCTTAGCCAAATTAAGCTTATGCGGCGCATATTTGGCCAAATACTCAATCAATTCCTGCAAATCTTCTAAAGCAATGGCATCAATCGTAACATCCAGCAAAATGGCATTATCCAAATCCGCATCCGTCAACACCACACCGGTCAAATTCGCGCCGGTAAAATTAGTATTTTTCAAAACAGCATTGGAAAGAACAGCTCCGGATAAATCCGCACCGGATAAATTTGCCCCGGACAAATCCGCACCGGATAAATCCGCGCCTTTCAGATTGGCACCGGAAAAATCCACCCCTTTCAGATTAGCAACTGAAAAATTGGCATTTTCAAAATTTTCTCTGGCAAATTTAGCATTTTCAAGATTGCGCCCACCAAACTCTATTCGATTGGACATAAAATTATCCAACCCCAAAGTTGATGAGTTGACTTCCGCCTTTTGATTAGCAACCGCACTCCACGCAAAAGAAGCATCACTGCTTTCAGAATTTTCTTCAGAAATCCGACGATGTATTAAATCTGCCTGCTTTTGCCGAACCAACTTCAAACGATCATCTGATTTATTATCAAAATTATTTTTGTTATCCTCGGCCATCCTTCAAGCAAACTCCATCATAAACAAGCTGACGATTATTCTAAACGATACCGCGCTTTTTGACAAACAATTTTTTCTAACGCAGCAAACAATCCGTCTTATCCTGCCGCAGTTTATTACACAAATCTTTAAGTCCGCCACCCGGTTGTTTTACAATCAAACGATACATCGGCCGACCGTCAACCTGTGCCTTTTCCACAACAGGACTGAAACGTTGCAAATCAGGATACAACTGCTTTAGCATCTTCCAATCCAAATCAGCATTAACTTTTTCACGATATGACCCCAGCTGCATGATTGTTTTTTTATCATATGCCGCCCCTTCATATAATTCAAAATTACCGGCATAAGACCTGAATTTAACCGATTCGCTTTTCGGCTCGGCTTTACCTTCGACCAAAACCTCCAACCAATTTTCTTTTTTAGCCCAGTCATTTTTCTCAACCTTTACCGGAGTCTGCGGCAGGGGAGCCTGCGCCAACATGGCAATCATATCTTTATTAAAACCGACTTTCAGCGTTGACGCGATATCTTTAATCTTTCCGTCCTGCAATTTAGGTGTAAAAGGATTAAAGCCGGCATAAAAATATAAAGCTCGAAGAGCGACGGCGCGTTCGGCCAACATCTGACTGGCCTGTTGTTCCAAATTCAGCAAAGAAACTTTTTGTTCCAACAAATCCACTTTTTGCGTACTTCCCGGACGGTAACGTTTTTCGCCCTGAGCAATAACTTTCTTCAGCTCAGAAATGCGTTTATTAATTTCCTCATTATCAATATCCGCCCGTTTCACCACATTAAAAGCAATCTCATTCTGCGTCAAAACAGCTGCAGACATTTCTTCAAAAGCTTCCTGACGCAACTGTTTGCGAGAACCGCTGTTAGCCGCTTGTTCATACTGCCAAACCTTGTCAACCAAGTAATTGGATTGAAATGTTGCCCGTTGCTGTAATTCTTTCAAATAAACCGGATCTTCGGCATTATAACCGTTGATTTCCAAACGCTCAACCTGAGGATAAGCCTGTCGCGCCATAATACGCAGCTGTTCATAGTCATACTTTTTCGGCAATTCCTGCTGCACCATAAATTCCATACGATGTTCATATGCCGACCTAAAAAAATCTTCCGTACTCAGTTTTGCATCCAAATCATCAAGCTCATAAAAACGACGGCCTTCCAATTCCAGCTTCATATCATCGGTTTTAACCAGCTGCCGATAGACAATAACATCATTTTCCAGCTTTTTTTTCATTTCCGTCAGCTTATAAATAACAACTTCCAACCCTTTTTTATAAGCTTCATCCTCACTGCTTAACACGCCGATACGATTCTGCTTGGCCGCCAAAGTATTTACCTCACGCTGTTGCTTGGCAATCATACGATCAATTTCTTTAATTTTTTTCTGCGCAAACAACGCATCCTTATGCGCCTTAATTGCCGCCAAAGCTAAAGTCTGAGCTGATTTTGCATTTAGATAATCGCTGATAAACTGCTCACTGTCACTTAAATTAACCGCAGCATAAATAATGGCAAAATCCAGTGCACGCAAGTTATCATACAGCGGATTCTGACTCATGCTTTTCATCTTTAATATATTGGCGACAACTGTCCGCGGATTGGTTTCCTTGCTGTATAAAGTCTTTTTTCTAAGCTCTGGAACCATCGCTGCAGTGTTATATTTGACACCGCGCGCCATAGATGTATACACATCCACCCGCCCTTTAACCGGTTCGGGATTAACAACCGGCACCACCGTCTCAATAAAGGTTCCTTTTTTCTGTTGTTCAGAACCACAAGCGGCTAAAATCATTAAAATTGAAACAGTTAGAAGTTTTTTAATCATAGTCACCATCAACGTCAGCCTTGTATGAGAGCCAGAGTATTCAAGGGTTACAAAGCAATATTACTCATTGTAACATTATGTAACATCTTTTTAAGAGCTTTTTACCAAGAAATTTGCTATTAGTAAACTAAATAATTTATGCATAATCTTAACTTTAGAGGGAATATTCATGTCTAACAACATTAAAGTAGCAGTTATCGGCGCAGGAATGATGGGTAAAAACCACATGAAGACATATAAGTCTTTACCGGGCGTTGAATTGGTCGGCGTTTATGACATCTTTTCCGATGCCGCCAAAGCTGCTGCCGAAACCTTTGGAATTAAAGCTTTCTCTTCTATGGAAGAAGTTGCTGCCAATGTTGATGCCGTCAGCGTGGTCACAACATCCGTCACTCACTGCAATGTCGGACAGTTTTTCTTAAACAAAGGTATCCACTGCCTGATGGAAAAACCGCTGGCTTGTTCTGAAGAAGAATGCCGCATTTTGATTGATGCCGCCAAAGCCAACAATGTTGTTTTGCTGGTCGGACATATTGAACAATTTAATCCTGCTGTTGAACAAATGCATAAAATTCTTTCAGACAGCACCCGTATTCGTTCTCTCACTGCACAAAGAATGTCTGCCGCATCCGGTCGTATTACCGATGTTGACGTTTCTATGGACTTGATGATTCATGATATTGAAGTTATCCAATCCTTGGTAAAATCTCCGGTTATCAATGTCAATGCTTCCGCCGTAAAAACCTCAGACCAACCGGAAGGTAAAAATTACATCACCGCACTGGTTGAATTTGAAAACGGCGTTACCGCTAACCTGACAGCCAGCCGTATCACCCAAGCTCGTGTCCGCACACTGACGGTCACCACAGATACCAACTATATTGATATGGATTTCATCAACCAAAGCATTAATGTCCATTCTCAAGGACGTATGCCTTATGTTAATCAGGAAGATATTCCGGAATGGATGCATTACGGTTTGAAAGGCAGCGTTGAACAGTTGTTCATCCCGACCAACCAACCGTTATCTGCTGAACTCGGACATTTCCTAGCTTGCATCCGCGGCGAAGCCACCCCGCGCATTACCGGCGAAATGGCTTTGAACGCCTTGAAAGTTATCTGGCAAGTTCAGGAAAAACTGGGGTTTATCACTAAAGAAGAAACTTCTATGAAAATCGCTGCCGAGTAACAGTTGATTAATTTCTGAAATTAAGATATCAATAGGGGCAAACAGCCCCTATTGATTTATACGGAAAACAATGCGCTACAAAATAACCATAGAATATGACGGAACCAACCTTCTCGGCTGGCAAGAACAACTTGACGGCCCATCTGTACAAGACTACCTACAACAGGCCCTAAGTTGCTTTACCCCGGTTGCAGAAACAGAATCACCCATTCCTCCCCTTAATGCAAGCTCTACTGTCCCTCCCTTTAATGCTAAGAGGAAATTAGGAGGGGTTTACACGTCCCCTGAACTTTATAAGGACGCGAGCACCGGAGAACCCCCACAGAAGACCAATGCTATTTCTAACAATGAACACCCTATCCCTCCCCTTAATGTTAAGGGGAGGTTAGGAGGGGTTTACGCCTCCCCGAAACTTTGCGAAAACGAGGACGCGAGCACCGGAAGACGCCTGCAGAAGACCAATAAAATTATTGTCTACGGGGCAGGAAGAACCGATGCCGGCGTCCACGCCCTATCCCAAGTCGCTCATTTTGATTTAAAAGAAGATTTGGTTGATTGGAAATTGCGGGAAGCCCTGAATGCCCGCTTGCGAGATTTGGAAGCCCCGGTCAGCGTAACAAATGTTGAAAAGGTTAATGAAGATTTTCATGCCCGCTTTAGCGCCACGGGACGCGGCTATTTATACAGGATTCTCAACCGCAGAGGTCCTGCTGTTTTGGAAAAAAATCGGGTCTGGTGGGTTCCCGTGCCTTTGGACATTGAAAAAATGCGCGAAGGTGCAAAATTTCTTCTCGGAAATCATGATTTCAGCTCTTTCCGCGCAGCGGCTTGTCAGGCAAAATCCCCGATTAAAACATTGGATAAATTAGACATTATTGCTGTTGGCGAAGAAATTCATTTTATTGTCGAAGCCCGCTCTTTCCTGCACCACCAAGTGCGCAACATGGTCGGCACACTGAAAATGGTCGGCGACGGACATCTGCAGCCTGAAGACATCAAACATATACTGGAAGAGAAAAAGCGCGCCGCCGCCGGTGTCACCGCTCCGGCCTGCGGATTATATCTGACTAAAGTCGTATATTAATAAAAAACCGATAAGTTTTTAAAATGTTCTTATTGACTTTCCACAAGCAAGAAAATAAAGATAAATTATCAAAGGAGCTTAAGAATAGGATGTTTTTCCTTGACATTTAAACAAAAATATTATAAATAAAAAATTGCCACTTGGAATAAGTGTATCTAAAAAACCGTTGAAATTATCAACGGTTTTTTTGTTTTTAAATTTACTTCAAAAAGGAAACAATAATGCCCAATTTAATACAATATATCATTCAAGAAGATCCTTCCTCCCAAACCCTATCTAATACATTGGCTGATAGGGCTATAAATGATTACAAAAAAACCAGTTCAGGAATATACCGGACTAAAAAATCAGATATTCCTAAAAATTGGGGTAAAAAAACAGAAACTCATCTCAATGAATATTTAAAAAAGAACAAATCTAATTATCCTGGAAAAACAAGAACAGGTCTAATTGCACCATTTAAAGATTTTTCTCGAAATAAAAATGAAATGGAAACTGACGGCTATATCGGAAACGACAAATTTTTTCATTGTAAAGCTAATTATGAAGCTGCAAAACGAGGAAAATGGGGAGAATTTGCAGCAAAGACAATGAGTGCTGTCAGAGAATTTCCATATGGAACAATTAAAAACGGGATACAAGACACCTCCGATGATTGGGAAGCTAACCGTCGTGGTTGGCAAGGAGCAAAATCAGGAAAAAATCTCTTAGAAAGTTGTTCTCGTAACCCTCGAGATTATTATAAATAACTTGTAATTGTAAAAAAAGCTTTTAGAATAAATTTTAAGGAAACATAAAATGAAAACACTTTCAAAAAACATACTTCTAAAAGCTTTTTTTATTACTCTCAAA
>CANDEX010000042.1 GCA_947383875.1 uncultured Azospirillum sp.
AATTACCTGAAGGATATCGCGTCCCCGACATCCGGGAGTTAACATTAATTCACTTAAATATCGAGGACGTAAATGCCGGATTAACAGCCGCAAACGGTGAAAAACTGGAAAGCTGGTATTGGTCCTCTACCGAGTACGGTAATACCAGTGCGTGGGGTTTCGCTATGGGTAATGGTAGTAGGTACAACAGCAGTAAGAACGGTAACAATAACTACGTCAGGCCGGTTCTCGCTGTTAAGCTTTAACTATTTAGCTATTTTGAGGGTGGCGGAATAGGTAGACGCTAAAAAGATAAAGGAGATTAATAATGTTTGATTTTAATTGTTTCGTATTTGGATGGTTTTGCGCACTTGTTGTTATCGCTATTATAGAAAAGCGCGCTTCAGCTTTTGTTGTTTGCTTATTCGGCGCGGTAGTTCATGCTGCCATTTTATGGAGATAAGCCAATGTCATATTTAGAAGAACTTTTGCCCGAGTTCAGAAACGGGGCAAAGATTAGGCGAAAAGATTGGGGAGAGAAAAAATATATTAAATTATGTGGATTGTATGCAAAAGATGAATACGGTGACAGTTACTTTTTAGAACCTAACGAATTAACAGCGGATGATTGGGAAATTTACCAAGAGCCTATTGATTGGGATTATATCATCAAAAATAAATGTCTGTGCTGGCTTTGGGATAATGGCTTAGGAAGGAGAGAAACAGGATTGCTAATCTCAGTCAACATGGATGAAGAATATCCTTTTGAAGATAACAACAATATGGGGTTTAAAAAGTGCCGCCCCGTACGCAGAGATGAAGTAACTTTTTATGAGGGTAGAGAAAGTGAGTGAAAATAAACCACAAGTTGGCGATATATGGGAAATATATGACCCTAACGCAGGAACGTATAAAGCTATAGTCATTAATACATCTGACTTTGTCAATCCTTATTGTATTACTGAGGATTTTCAGGGAGCATTTTTATGGGGATATACTACTGAAACATATATCGGCAAAAGCAAAGCTAATATCAACGATTTGTTTGAGATTAGGGAGTAAGTAGAATGAATTTTTATGAAGCAAGAGTTGACGTTTTAGAAAATGAAAAAGAAGAACTACAACAAAAGCTAGATATTGCGATGGATGCTTTGGAAAAATACAAAATAGAAGATGAAACAAACAATATCAGTGAGGATGTTAGATTTGCGGAAATCGCTTTAGCAAAGATAGCGGAGATTAAGTGATGTATAAATATGCAATTTATGATGTAACAACTGGAGATTGTGTAAGTGCTTTTGTTGTAGAGCAGTATTTAGGCGAAGAAGCAGATGTTGAGGTTAAACTTATTGATGAAGTAAATGATGAAGAAGAGGAGTACGAAGAATGAGTTTAACAGAAGATTGGAAAGATGGAAAGCTTTTGAAATGTGAAAGATATTGGGTAAAAAGCCCTGTCTTTATTGGAGCAAAGCCTGCTTTTCTAAACATTGATAATAGCTTTGATGTGGACGGAACAATTTATCCCGTTTCTTATCATTTAGAAGTCCTTGCTTCTTGTAATTATAAAAAACTGCAGAGCATGAAAGATTTGTTGAGAGATTGTCGGAAACAACTTCAATCCGAAGCCTATAATCCTGATACAGATACAGTTTATAATAGTGTTGTAAACTTAATAAAGCGTATCAATACCGCTCTTGGTGAAAGTGAGGAATGATGATAAGAACAGAAATAACATGGCAAATCCTTGTTGATGAAGAGACAGACAGAAAATTCGGCATTTCTTTTGACGATTTCACCACTGTTTCTAAATTAACAGCAAAAGGCTGCTCTTTATCACAAATTCAACACATCATGCGCCAACAGCGCAATTTTCAAACAAAACATTAAAAAACCACGGGGCGGCTATTATTATGCGTTTTCTCATTAAAAATCTCTCATGTTGACTACAACCACCGCCCCACCTTTTCAACTTTTTAACGGAGACTTTTAAAAATGATTCGACAAACTTGTCAAAATAATATAAAGAGAGTCTTAAACGCTAAAGAAGCACAGGCTTATCTTGGTATTCCGCGTTATTCCTTTGAAAAAGCCGTCCAAAATGGTGATATTGAATATAAACTCATTGGGCGCAAAAAATTTTATCCCGTCTGGTGTTTAGATAAATGGCAAAACGACACAACGAACCATATAGATTGTTCAAAAGAGGCGACATCTACCATGCCTATATCTCGTATATTGACGAAAACGGAGCCAGAATACAGTTTAGAGAGACTACTCGAACAACGGATGAAGCAAAAGCAATCCAATATTGCATCAAGAGAATTGCGCAATTGCAAAAGAAAGCTCGTCAACAAGCCAATGGTGAATTGCCCTGCATAACCATTGACGAGGCGTTTGCCCGTTATTTTCAGGAAAAAGGCCAATATCTAACTCTCCCCCAACAAAGATTAAGCCGCTTATCAAAACTCAAACATGATTTAAAAATATACTATTTACACGAAATTACCGAACTGCAAATAAACAGCTTCATTACTCAAAATCGCGGCACACTAAGCAATTCCACAATAAACCGCTATCTTTACCTTCTTTCCGCCGTTTTAAGAACCGCAAACGAAGAATGGAAAGTAAAAACTTACCCCATCAGGCTTTCAAAATTTAAACTTAAAGAACCTGCTGAAAATATCAAATATCTGAAAGATTGGAATTATGCTCAAAGAATAATAGATAAAGCTGCGGATCATTTAAAGCCAATTATATATACGGCACTCTATACAGGATTTCGCGAAAGTAACATCCTTAATCTTAAATGGTCAGAAATAGATTTTAACACCGGACAAATAACATTGAAAGTCAAGGATTCCACAAAATCCGGAGGAAAAATCCACACAATGCCAATTGCCAAGCCTTTAATGGCGATCCTTGAAAATCAACCCAAAATTAATAACTATGTTTTTAACTATAAAAATAAACCAATCAAAAGCATCTCTACTGCTTGGCGCAATATTTTCTATAAAAGAAACACAAGAAAATCTTTTAGTAGGGAATTGAAAGATCCAACCTTGCCTTACACAAACTTTCATACACTACGCCATACTTTTGCAACTTGGGTTTTGCGCAAAACAAAAAATCTAAGAACGACAAAAGAACTTTTAGGCCATGCTAATATCAATACAACATTAAAGTATGCGCACACGCTTGACGATGAAAAACGTCAAGCACTAGATTCAGTTTTCATCGATTAATACCAGATTCGTTTTTGTGCAAAAATTGTGCAACTTTAACAAAAAGACTCGGCATTTTTTGCCCCAAAACAACATTTACAAAAAAACCTCCGCTATCATTTAGATACAATAAAAGCCTTGGAAAACCAAGGCTTTTAGATGGTGCTCGGGGACGGGATCGAACCGCCGACACGAGGATTTTCAGTCCTCTGCTCTACCAACTGAGCTACCCGAGCATCTGTTGACGAAGAGGTTTATAAAACATATTTTTCCGCTTGTCTAGTTAAAAATGACATTGTGCAAAAAAATTTTCATCAACACACTTTTTTATCTAGCGGACAAAGATTTTTGCCTGCATTAACGCCCGGCGCATCGCCTTATCTGAAATGTGATACATTTCTCTGCGCTCCTGAAAGGCTTCATACTTCCGGTAAACAGCTTCCTCCCCTCGCGATATCTCTTCCAAACGGCCGATTTGCTGTTGCAACTCATCTGAACGCAATATCATATCCTTATATTCCGTAATTGCAGAGGCCAGAGAATCTTCCTCGAGTAATTTCTCATCTTCTGTTAACAAAATATCGTCAATTCGTTTTTTATTATCTTCATGAATCGGTTTAATTGCTTTAAAATAGCTGTCAATCAAGCCGCTCATAAATTTCCTGGCTTCCGGACTATAATTTTCATAGCCGTTCAATTCCTCCAGGATTTTCTCCTTTGCTCCCGGATACGGCTGAACATCCAAATATAAAGGAACAACCAAATTTGCACTGACCAAGTAACTGAAATCATCCGCATATACATTTGCTTTTTCGCCAGAAAGCTCCGGATAGGTATTAACAGCATAACTTACAAAATCACTTAACGTTTCATATTGATTCTGATGTACTGTTTCAATCTTTTCCACCAAATTTTCGGTAACGATTTCATCTTCACTCTCTAAATCCCGCTTCTGCAGCTGAAAATTCTGCAACATCAGATTCGCAACATCCCGTTTGGCAGGACTATGCGGCAGTTTTGCCAGCTTATCAATAAAAACATCAGAGTTTTCGTCTGCATCCAGAACCGTTTCACGCGGAAAAAAATCCTGAATATTATAATTCTTGTCAAAAGTATCAACAACCAGTTCAATAACGCGGGAGGCCTCATCGCTTAACCCTTCTTCCCGGCTTATCTTGTCTAACGTTTTCTGGCTGATGCCGGAATCATTTAACACTATTCCCAGATAGTTTTCTGCTGCCTCAGCCAAAACAACAAATTTTCCGGCGAAAGCCAAAGCTTCTTCCTTAAACAGTTGCACTTTCTCCTCATTGCCGCCGAACATTTCTTCTTTTTCATCATCGTCGTCATCACTATCATCCGCTGAATTTTGCTTATCACTCCAAAATTCATCCAACCCGCGGTCAATTTCACTTGTTTCGTTCCACAGCATCTGACTCCAGCCGCCAAGAACCAATCCTAACCTTTCCTGCCATTCCGGAGAATGCAACGCAGCACCGGCTGTTTCATACTTACACCAAAAAGCACTTTCGCTATTAACCTTCTGAAACGCTTCGTCATTTTCTAAATTTTCCAGATAATCGGGTAAAGGCTTTCCGTCTTTCCAGCGTTTTTCAGTCTTTTTCTCCCGCATATTACCCAGCGAATAGATTTCATCCTGAAGCTGCTCACTGTCAGCCACATCCCCTAAAACACCTTGCATTTTATTCAGATAATACTCAGGATAATTCCAACTTTTCATCTTTTTCTGGACGCTATGAATAACCTGCTTAAGACTTTCTACGGGTGTCATCAAAGAAAGCAAAAGCTTGTCATTGCTGTCCGAAAAATCCCAACTTTCATGAAGCCGGTCACGAAGAGAAACAGCAACTTCCCCCGCGTTTACTTTTCCTTTGCCCGATAAAAATTCATTCCCGACGTCACATAATATATTATTAATATCATCTCCGTCTTGCTCATCTACCACCAAACCGAAACTTTCCATAACAACGGCCACTTGTTCCGACAAATTCCGTTGTTCTATTTCATCAAACATCTGCTGCTGAAATTCAGATTTTTTCGTCTGAATTTCCTGAAGCGATAACCCCAAAGTATGATACAGCCAGTATTTATTCTTAATATGCTCAGATGAAGAATTCATATTGACAAACGCGGCATCAAGCTGCTGAGGCAAAGTAGCGGTATTTCCGTCATACCAAGGACGTATCCCCGAAAAGCGCTGCTTCATTTCCACGGCCAATGTATGAGATAATGCCATAAAATACCGGCTGCGGCCATAATCATCTTCACCGCTGACATTCGGAACGCGCATATTCGAACCATAATGCAGGTTCAGCTCCCATACCACATTTTCCAAGGCCGGAAACTCTTTAGACAGCGTCTTAATATATTCGGCATACTGCTCGACAGACATATCCGTGCTTTTTCCGGCCAAAGAAACTCTCTCTGCCGCCAAAGCAAAAGTTTTCATAAAACGCAAGTTTAACTGGGATTCGTTTTTGTATCGCATTATTGCCATCCATAAAAAATTATGTCTAACAATACACAAAAACAGCCGTTTTTGTCAACAAACAATTACGGCTGTTTTCCATTTTCACAAAATACAATCAGCTAAGTCTTCAAATTCACAATCGTCTGCAACATTTCATTATTGGCATTAAACGACTGCGTGTTAAGCGAATAAGCCCTTTGAACCACAATCAGGCGCGCAAATTCGCTCTCCACATTAACCGCTGAAGATTCCACCGCCTGCGGCTGAATAAGATCGGCAATATTCTTATCCGGCCCGTTAACATAATGGCTATCCCCTGTGTCATTGCTCGCTTCAAACAAAGTATTATTGACCGGAATCAAATTATCAGAGGATTCAAAACCGACAATAGCCAGTTTGGCATAATTTATTTCTGCACCATTGCTGTAAGTTGCTTTAACAATACCATTACCGTCAATAAAGCTCTTAACAAAATTTCCGCTCGGCGAACCATCTTGTTCAACCTTAGTAATTCCAGAACTGCCGGCATATTGCGTCATTTTTGAAATATCCATAGCGATATTGTTTGTACTACCATCATCCCAAGCCACGGATATATTGAAATTCTTAGGACTAAGTAACGCACCATCTGCATTAAACACTGCTTCAACCGGCCCACCGCTAACTATACCGTCATCAATAGTAAAGTTAATTTCCCAAGTATTAATTTTCCCTTCTACTTTAGAAAAAACCATATTCATTGTCCGGCCATCATTATTAGGGCCATAAACAGTAACACCATAAGTGCTGCTGTCGACCCCGTCTGCGGGAACATTGGCAATAACTGCCGCTTCAGTTGTGGGCACGGAGGGAACTTTTTCCTGATATTTAAGTTCTATATCAGTCACATTAGCGCCAAAACCATTGCCGACAGCCGGAAACCCCTGAACTTTCAGTCCGCTTCCCGTCACCAAAAACGACTGGCCGTTTTGAGTTAAAGTCGTAAAATCGCCGGCACGCGTATAATAAATTTTTCCGCCGGAATCTTTTACCTCAAAAAAAGCATTTTCACCACTGAGCGCCACATCGTAATTATTGCCGGTAGCGGTAATAATTCCCTGTTTATTCACCAAGGTACGATCATAATAAGACACGCCGTTGATATTAACGCGGCTAGAACTCAGCTGGTCAACCGTATTATTATAACTGGGTGTCGTTCCCAGTAATGTTTTAAACATGGTTTCATTGGGCTTATAACCGACAGTCCGCATATTTGCAAAATTCGTACTCACAGTCTGCAAAGCGTGTGACTGGGCATCTAACCCTGTAACCGAAGGAGTAAAGCTGCTTAAAGCCATCTGATAATCCTTTCAAATTAGTTTAAGATATAATATGCAAATTGCGTGCCAAATATTTTCTATTAATAATGGAATTAAGACTAAAAACCTAAAACTATATTTTCACATAAAATTCCCCAACTTGAAATTTTGCCAAGTTTTCCCCATTTTTAATCAAAAAACGCTCAAAAATCACAAAAAAATGCAAAAAAAATAAGATTTTTGTTGTGTTTCATATAAATTAGAGCTAATGATTCAAATCTAAGAATTAACAGATTAAAAAAAGAGAGAATAACACCATGTCAAATCCTTTGGATCCTAAAGTCATCAGCAAACTGGCTGAAATTCTTGATAAGAGCAACCTGACCGAACTCGAATATGAAGACGAAGGCTGCCGCATCTGCCTAACCAGAGAACTGCCGCACGCCGCTCCGGTTGCGCCGATCTCTCCTCTGCCTGCAGCTCCTGCTTTTGCGCCTGCCGCTCCGGCTTCTCTGCCTGTTACCACCCCGGCTGCGCCTGCTGCTCCGGCTCCTGTTTCTGAAGAAGATTATGCCAAACTTCCGGGCGCTGTTAAATCCCCAATGGTTGGTGTTGTATACCTGTCCAGCGACCCGAATTCTCCAGACTATGTTAAAGTCGGCGACAGCGTTAATGCCGGCGACACGGTTTGCCTGATTGAAGCAATGAAAACTTTTAACCCGGTTAAAGCACACATGGCCGGCAAAGTTACCAAGATTTTGGTTTCCGGCGGCGATCCTGTAGAATATGGTGAACCGTTAATCATTATTGAATAACTTTTAGGAAAAACATAATGTTTGAAAAAGTCCTGATTGCTAACCGCGGCGAAGTTGCTCTCCGCATTCATCGCGCTTGCCGCGAAATGGGTATCCGTACCGTTGCCGTCCACTCTGAAGCCGATGCCAATGCAATGCACGTCCGCCTGGCTGACGAAGCGGTTTGTATCGGCCCGTCACGTTCTGCCGATTCCTATTTAAACAAACCGGCAATTATCTCTGCCGCTTTAATTACCGGCGCTGACGCCATTCACCCCGGATTCGGTTTTCTTTCCGAAAATGCAGACTTCGCCGAAATGGTTGAAAAACACGGCATTACATTCATTGGCCCGAGCGCCGAGCAGATGCGCTTAATGGGTGATAAAATTACCGCCCGCAAAGTCGCACAAGAAGCTGGCATCCCGGTAACTCCCGGTTCTCCCGCTCTCGAAAGCGTTGAAATGGCTCTTGAATGGGGTAACAAAATCGGCTACCCGGTCATCGTTAAGGCCACTGCCGGCGGCGGCGGCAAAGGCATGAAAATTGCCTTTAATGACGATGAAATGAAAGAAGCCTATACAATGGCACGAGCCGAAGCTAAAGCCGCATTCACCAGCGACGTAGTCTATATGGAAAAATACCTCCAGAAACCGCGCCACATTGAAATGCAGATTTTGGCAGACAAATACGGCCACGTTGTCCACCTCGGCGAACGTGACTGCTCCATTCAGCGCAGCAACCAAAAAGTCATTGAAGAATGCCCTTCTCCGGCATTAAACAGTCAGCAACGTCAGGAAATCGGTGAAATCGTTCGTAAAGCTATTGAAAAAATCGGCTACACCAACGCCGGAACTTTAGAATTTCTTTACGAAGACGGACGTTTTTATTTTATGGAAATGAATACCCGTCTGCAAGTAGAGCATCCGATTACGGAAGCCATCACCGGCATTGATATCGTGCGCGAGCAGATTCGCATTGCCAGCGGTGCGGCTCTAGGCTACACACAGGATGACATTAAATTCCGCGGCCACGCTATTGAATGCCGTATTAATGCCGAAGATCCGGCAACATTCATTCCCTGCCCCGGTAAAATTACCGAATGGCACGCTCCCGGCGGCCTGGGTGTCCGTGTCGATTCTGAAATTTATTCCGGATACAGCATTCCGCCGTTTTATGACAGCATGATTGCCAAACTGATTGTCAGTGGCAGAACCCGCAACGGTGCATTAATGCGCCTGCGTCGTGCACTGGAAGAATTTGTCATCGATGGTGTCAAAACAACAATCCCTCTGCACCAGGAAATAATTTCCCAAGCAGAATATATTGACGGACAATATAACATCCATTGGCTGGAACAGTTTATGGATAAAAAGAAAGACGCCAAATAGTTAATTCTCTCAAAAATACCCGTTTCAAACGGGTATTTTTTTATCTCTGCCCTATAATCCGCCCCTTAAACAAACGATTACCCTTTTTAAATTAAGCTCACCGTACAAAAACCCACAATTTGTCACTTTAATCTGTCTTTTTATTTAAATGTAAGTTATGATAAGCACAAATTAACTCTGCAAAGGAGCTGGAAATGACTAAAAGCCTCCCGATTACCACTATTTTCCGTAACAGCTTCCACTATATGTCAAGCCACTGGCCAATGCTCAGCCTGTTCACCATACTTTCATTTGCGGGAATATATTTTCTTGGCAGCTTTAACATCCGCGATAATTTGCTGGGCGGCATTATCTATCTGCTTTACACTTACCTGTTTTATTTCTGCTTCGTGCGTGTGTATTTCAACCGCAAACCACTGCTAAAAAAGCATGAGTTCGTTCATGCGCTGATAAGAATTATAACAATTGCCTTACTGGCTTTTGCCAGCTTGATGCTGTTGGAAACAGCCATCCTGTTTTTCCTTTGGCTGTTAAACCCTCTGGAAATTTACCCGCAAATCCGCCATATCTGGGCTGATTTTATCGCCTCCGAAACTTTCCGTTATGCCCTTTATGGCGGAATGTTCCTCTTCCTGACAGTTATTTTCTTCATCCCCGCCATGGCATGGGTATCAGCCGTCATCGGCCGCAATGCATCTATAACTTTAACTTTCTTCCATGCGAAAGACAACTATCTGCGCATTTTCCTGATTTGTTTCATCGTTTATGGCTTTTTGCCTTTTGGCATCTTTGCCCTGTCCGCAGATTCTTGGCTGTTGCGCGCAGCATTTACGGCCTTATTCACCGTTATTCAATGCGTCATTTATCTGCAGATTTATGAGTTTTTCTATAAAGTCAAAAAACACAAATAATATCTGTCAAACACAATAATCAGATAACAAAAAAAGGGCTTCTGTTTCAGAAGCCCTTTTTAATACTATCCTAAAACCTATGCTGCTTTGCTGGTTTTGGAAGCTGCGAACTCATTCATCTTGCTGATGACATAATCCAAATCTTCATCATCAAGATACGGTGTCATCGGAATAGAGAGAACAGTTTTAGACAGTTTTTCACAAACCGGCAGAGAACGTGTATTCCATTTAGCATAAGCGGTCTGGGTATGAACCGGACGCGGATAATAAGCACCGCAAGGAATACCATTTTCTTTCAGGAATGCCATCAAACCATCACGATCTTCACAATCAATTGTATACAAAGCATAAGCTGACTGGCAACCGTCCAAAATCTGTTGTTTGTGGAAATAGCTGCTCAATTCGTTATCATAACGGCTGGCAACACGGAAACGGTCTTTCAGTTCCTGATCGAACACTTTCAGTTTCTGCAAAACAACTGCAGCTTGGAAAGTATTCAAACGCCCTGTCATGCCAAGACGAACATTGTCATAATGGTCTTCTGGGCTCATACCGTGAACGCGGCAAGACTTAACCAGTTCATTTTCTTCATTGGAATTAGTAAATACGGCACCACCGTCACCATAGCAAGCCAAAGGCTTTGTCGGGTAGAAAGAAGTAGCGGACATATCAGCAATAGAACCGGCTTTTTTGCCTTTGTAAACAGAACCATAAGACTGGCAAGAGTCAGACAAAACTTTCATGCCATTTTTGCGGGCAATATTGATAATTGCATCATAATCGCAAGGAGAACCGAAAATATCAACGGCGATAACGGCTTTAAGATTGAGCTTGCCTTCTTTCTTAACTTCTTCAATTGCTCTTTCCAAATCCTGCGGATTCATGTTGTAAGTATTCGGATCAGAATCAACAAAAATCGGGGTAGCACCCAACAAAACCGGAGCTTCGGCAGAAGCAACAAACGTAAAGGAGGAAACAAATACCGCATCACCTGCTTTAACATCCCAAGCCATCAAAGCCAGAGTCAAAGCATCCGTACCAGAACCGCAGGTTGCGCAGAATTTTGTGCCGGAATAATCAGCCAATTTCTGATCCAGTTCGCGGGTTTCAGGACCTTGGGCATAACCGCCATGGTTCAAAATAGTTTTGAAAGCATTCAAAAAATTTTCCTGGCCGATAACTTTCTGAGAAGTCGCACAGTCAAACAGATTAATCGGTTTTGCAGGTTTATTTGTCATCTTACTTTGTCCTTTTATAAAGTTTTAACTGAACGTGATATTATGACAAATCCCCCACAAAAGCAAAACACAAAACATTACGGCTTTGTAACATTCTTTAAGGATGTGCAGGAACAAGATAAGATGTCAGCAAACCGGCCTCATAACGATACACATAAAACCCTAAAGGCTTATCCTCGGCCACAATATTTTCCACCGGAACAATATCATACTTGGCACGCCAATTTGTGCTCGGCGCAGTCACCACCGGCACACCGTCGATATTTCCGCTGACCGGGTTATGCAAATGGCCGCATACCACCAACTTGACCGTATCTTTATGGTCGCTGACCGTATACCTGAATTTTTCATACCAACTTCCCCCCATCCTGTCAAAAGTATGCAACCCGGTCTGGAAAGGAAACTGATGAACCATAATAACGACAGGCTTTTTGCCGGGATTATCCATAAGCTTGTCTTTCAGCCATTGCAAACGTTCTTCGCTCAATTCGCCATTCATAACACCTTCTTTATAAGTATCAACGGCAATCAAACGCAGTTCATAATCATCCACAACATACTGCAACCCGTCACAAACCTGAGGCAAAGGATGAAAAGGATATGTATCACGCAGCGCAACAATCAGTTTCTCCGTCCCGTCTTTATTGCCGGGAATAACATAATAAGGGACTTTCAAGCCGTTAAGAATTTCCAATGCCTCGGTGTAATGTTTTCCTGCTCCCTGAGCAATATCCCCGGTAACCAGAACAAACTCTAACGGCGCACAAAACTGATTGATTTCCGCAACAATCCGGCGCAGATTTTCACTTCCTTTTTTATTTGGATCTCCTATATGCAAGTCCGATATATGTGCAAAATACATACTTCCCTCCCCTGATAATATAATTATACATACGAATATATTAACCCAGATACAACAATTTTTATTGATTTAGTAAAAATTAATGCTATATTTGGGGCAATTATTAGTATCAGCGTTTGATGAAAGGGAAACACGTGCAGAAAAGAGTTTTACTTACGTCTGTTTTAGCAATTACCGTTTTGGCAACAGCATCCTGCAGTTCCACAACTTCTGCTATTTCTGACACCCATGATCAGGCTGACACTTTCGAAACATACAATCGTGCAATGTTCAAGTTCAACTATCAAGTTGATAAATATGTCCTGAAACCATTGGCTGAAGGCTACCGCAACATAACCAACCAATACACCAGAGATCGCGTCAGTTCGGTCATCGCGAACCTTAAAGAACCTCTGTATGCCGCCAATAACCTTCTGCAAGGCGACCTTAAAGACAGCGGTATGAGTTTAGCACGTTTTGCAGTCAACAGCACCTTGGGCTTAGGCGGAATGTATGATGTCGCCGACGGTTGGGGCTGGCCGCGCCATAAAGCCGGTTTTGACAGCACACTTGCCAAATGGTGCGTCCCTGACGGCCCTTACATCGTTTTGCCGATTTTCGGCCCAAGCACACCGCGCGCTGCTGTTTCTTTGGCGCTTGATTCTGCAGCAAACCCGCTTTACTGGGCAACTTATAACGATGCCAACGTCAAAGACAAAGTAATGTATTCTTACGCAGCTGTTTCTGGAATTGTCACCCGTGAATCCGTCATGGATATCTGGGATGATTTGGAACGCAATTCTGTTGACTTCTATGCAGCCATGCGGTCGGCTTATCTGCAAAATCGCGGCAAAATGGGGTGCTACAACAATCAATCCAACCAAGGTTCTGCAGCTTATGATTTTGATTTCGGGCTTGAGGACGAAGACGAAACTTACAACGAAATGGAAACAGAAAATAATTAATCATAAACGGAGTTATATTTTATGAAAAAAAGTATTTTGATGATGCTGGGTGCAGCGTTATTCTTAAATATCAACACTGCCTGCGCTTCAATTGACGCCGCAAAGGCTGAAGCTTTTGTAAAACAAGTAACAGAAAACGGCGTTGAAGACATTATTAATGCCAAAATTTCCGTGCAGGAAAAAGATGCCCGCTTTGAAAAACTGTTCAACAGCGCTTTAGACTTGAACTACATCGGCAAATTCGTTCTCGGACGTTATTGGAAAACAGCCAACAAACAGCAGCAGGATAACTTCATCGCCGCCTACCGCGCAATGAATATCAAAACATGGTCCCGCCGCTTTGATGAATTCAAAGGCAAAAGATTTATTTTTCACGGCACATCACCGTCAAACTCTGCTAATCAGGTCTTTGTAAACACCACTGTTCCCATGGACCAGGGCGAACCGGCAAAAGTTGTCTGGCGCGTAAAACAAAGCGGTGACAAATTCAAAATTGTTGACATTATTATTGAAAATGTCAGCTTGGCAATTACCGCCCGTAACGAGTATACAGCTTACATAAAAAATAATCCGGGCGGCGTAGATGCCTTAATTCAGGATTTGAAAAATAAAGCAAAATAAAACCTTTTAATTCCCCTGCCCCACCTAAACGGTGGGGCTTTTTTTATCCCCTAAATATCTACCTCACATAGACAAACCCAAACCCGACCCTTATTAATGATTGACAGATTGCGGCGGGTGTGCTATGCTTATCTTAAGCTTTGGTCTGGTTATACTTGTGAGGTGTATCATGAA